>NZ_JAUORW010000029.1:0-31964 GCF_030548245.1 Psychrosphaera sp. 1_MG-2023 | reverse complement strand
ATCCTGAATATCGCTTAGGCTCTTTCAGGATGACGTTTTTTGTTCTGGAATTATGAGCTAATTGAAAGCGAACTATGAACTTCCTCTGCACTTGGTTGGAGATCCTGAATATCGCTATGGCTCATCTAATTTTACACGCTAGGAAATGACGGCGTTCTGTTTAACTGTCGCATAACAATGGCGTTTTTTGTTCTGAAATTAAGAGTCAACTCAGCGGTAGAGTTGACTCTATGAAGGTTTATAATTGGTCGATGTCAATTCTTGGTTTTGCATCGTCGTCGGCATCTATTTTTGCCGAGCAAGAATACAAACGTTTAGACGTAATGGCATAGTTATTAATCAACAGTGTTTTAAGGGCAACGCCACGTTTTTGGGCGAGTTGAATTCGATCATCTTTATTAAACTCTGATCCTAATTCTGCAGGGGTCGCTACTGGACATAACTTGATATTAATATCTGGGTTTTGCTTTAAAGCTGCAGCCAGTTGGGAGATATATTCAAGTTGTTCGTCTTGGACTTGGATATCATCAGGTCGATAAATCAAAGGCTCAAAGCGAATTTTTAGTAAATGGTCACTGGCTGACATCGCAATTTTGACGACTTTTGCATATGGTAAAAAGCTAGTGATTAAATAATCTTTAGCAGCAGACATTGTTGCCTGTTTGATTACTAAACTCATAATACCGGAAAGGCCAACAGATGGTTTATTCAAATCACCTTTGATAGGAATGTCGAGCTCAACTACATCGTCGCCATCTTTTAACATCCCAAGTGCAGCATTAAACGATATAGCGCCACCGCTTAAGTTATTTTTCTCACCAGATTCTTCAATGGCATTTAATTCCATAGATTTAAGGTGAGTTAACGATTTGCCAGATAAAGCGGTTCCATCAACTTTTACCGATACTTTAGAGTCTAACTGACCACTTTCAATATTATAACCAAGCGCTGAACTAACATAAGGCGAAAGTTCAGGCAGGCTTAATTCATCTACCGTTACCTTCCCTTTATATTGCGGCTTTGGCAAAAATGGTTGCAAGTCTGCATTGGCGGCAATTTTAGTATATTCGTCGAGCTGAGCGGACAACTCAAACTTAGTGATTTGCTGTGGCGCTAAACTGTTTATTTCGGTTAGATTTAATGTGTTTACTTTTAGGTGCGTATTAAATGCAGGCTTAACACTGAAATCACGAAACTTTGCATCTGTTGGTTCCAACAGCGTTACTTTACCGACACGTATGTTTGGTTGTACTTTGCTTTCAGTTTGTTTTTCGGTCGCCGCGGCAACTTCTGTTTTGTCTGTGCTTTCTTGAGTCCCAGTATTTTTCTCCGGGTTCGCGACTGCTTCACTTGATGTCGCTGCAGTTGACGTTTTAGCAGTAGGGCTTTCTGGCACTGGAGTCGTGTCACTGTCAGCTTTGGCTGGCGCTAAGAATAACGGTGTGAGTTGTTTGTCTTTTGACATTGTGGCGTTCATGCCAATTTTACCGATAAGTATTTCATCAACATTCACGTTTTGTTGGCTGGCAATGATTCGATTGATTTCTGCTGCATCAAGTGACAATAGGGGATCAGATGGTTCTGCGCCTTGCATCGCAACAAGTGTCGATATCACGAGTTGCTCAACCGATACTTCAGGGGTAAATACTAGTTGGGTTTTATCATTGGATAGTACAATATCTTTGAGAGTTAACGACGCTAACGAAAGTGTAGTTTCCAATTGCGCTAATGGACGAATAACCAAACTTTGTTGTGAGACAGATAATTCCGCAGCGATTGATTTAGGCGCATTATTTTCTAGCTGAACTTGAATTGTTTTTGAGTCAATATGAAAGTTCTGATTATCAATTTGGTATCCCGCAGCGGCGACAGCTGTATTCGAGAGTGCAAAGTCAAATCCGTCGACATCTACATCTAGCACAGTGCCTAGTGTTAAAAGAACTTTGGTATCTAATGTAATATCCGTTTTCAGGTCAATTGGATTGTCAGGATTATCTACTGTTAGTTGGATAGTAGATTGCAGGTCTGTTTGTGCAGATAACTCGCTACCGTCAAAACTAAACCTATTTAAATTAAAGTTTTCAACGTCTATGGTTGTTGCTAACTCAGGCTGAGAAAACTCTACATGGATTGACTTAAGTTGCAGCTTTTTAATTGCAATATTAAGTGGTTTAGCTTGTGCGTCTTTAGACAGTTCTTGAGTCTGCTCAGTGTCTTTCACATTCGCGATAGGGGCGTCATCAGCGGCAAGCTCAGGTGTCGCTTTTTTAGAGTCGAAGAGTGCCAATACATCAACTTCATTTAAAAAGACGTTTTCCTGCTCGAGTCTAACTTTTGAATCAAGACCTTCTAAATAAACTTTGTGAAACGCAATATCACCTTTTAATAATGGGAGCGCGGCAATGTCGACGATCAGGTGTTTAAAATGAACCAGCTCGGTTTTATTATGGACAAGACTGAAATCTCTAACATCGAGCGCAATTTGTACCGGATCAAATATAATTGTGCCGCCATCTTTAACCTCTAATTCAAAATCTTTAAGAGCAAAATTTGTGATTGGCGTTAAGAAAAAAGTCGCGGTGATCCAAAAGATTAAAAATACTGAAAAGAAAAAATAGAAAATGGCATATAACAGCTTTTGCAACATTTAAAAGCAACCTATGAATGGATTAATTAAAAGTGGGGATCAGTGTTAATACTAATTCGCCAATTATTTTGTATGGGAGTCTATTTTAAGTAAATGACAGGAGTTTGAAAGGATAATAAATCAATAATTTGCAATTAATTTTTATTTTGCAAAAAAGTGGGGGCGAACCCCCATTTGTACATTACATTTGAGATTGTAAATAGTTAGGTAGACTGATTGTTTTGATAAGACGCAATTGTTGTTCAAGCCAGAACGCATGGTCGGTTTCTGTGTCGTCGATAAGAACTTGTAACATGTTACGCGTGACAAAATCTTTTTCAGTTTCACACAATGCCATTGTATCTTTTAACGCTTGAGCTACAGCAAGTTCGACCCGTAAGTCACTGGCTAGCATACTTGGTACGTCATTGCCTATCTGCAGACCATCGCGGGTCACCATATCAGGCGTACCTTCTAAAAACAAAATACGTTCAATTAGCAAAGACGCATGGCCTTTTTCATCGTCGAATTCATGATCGATTCGCTCAAATAATTTGGTGAATCCCCAGTCGTGATACATACGAGAGTGAATAAAGTATTGGTCCATTGCCGCAAGTTCATATGCTAACAATCCATTTAGCGCGTCAATAATTTTTTGATTACCTTGCATAATGTTGTCTCCTAAAGTTGAGCTTGCAGGTATTTTTCAATACCCATATTGGCGATTTGATAGTCTTGAGTTTCTAACCAATCCAAATGTTCTTCTTCATATTCTAAGATGTCGACTAATATTTGGCGAGTAACAAAATCTTTTTCTTGCTCGCACAAAGCGATAATTGGTTTCATTTGACTAATTTGAGCGGTTTGAAACTTGGCGTCACAACCTAACATCTCTTGGGTTTCTTCACCGATAGACAGGGCACCAAGACGTTGCAAGTTTGGCAAGCCTTCTAAAAAGAGAATGCGTTCAATTAGAACATCGGCTTGTTTCATATCTTTAATCGATTTTTTATAACACTTGTCGTTTAACGCTGACAGGCCCCAATTTTTGTACATACGAGCATGTAAAAAAAACTGGTTTATTGAGGTTAATTCGGTAGTTAGCACTTCGTTAAGTGCGGATAAAATTGCGCTGTTGCCTTTCATAGTCAGACTCCAAATGAAATGAGTCTCAGTATTATAGCTATTATTCGGGGGTAGTCAAAAAAATTATAATAAAAACAACAAGTTAATAATGATAATTATTATTAATTAGATTCACATTTAGATTCACAAAAAAGAGGGGTTAACCAACATCCTTAAACATTGTGTCATCGATGATAGTGTCGTCTATAATTTTTTGTGCAACTTTAGTACAGGTGCCACATTGTGACCCCAAAGGCATGAGTTGTTTTAGCTCACGAAGAGACCCCACGCCTTGGGCGCGAACCGCTTCTTTTATATCTTTATCTGTAATGCCTTTGCATAAACAAACGTACATGAAATCACCTCAAATCTTAATGCAAGTGATAATAATTCTCATTAAGTTAAAAAGCAACTACTATTTGTGTGAAAATCCGTCTAAGTTGTAAAGTCATTTGAAAAATAAAGTTAGAACAATGATCTAATTACTGGTCAAAAGGTTATATTTTTTAGAGTAAATCGAATATTCCGATAGAGTTAATCGAAATAACATCTTGGTTTAATCAAATTGGTCTATATATACTGTGTGCAATTCAAAGACGCAGACATTATGTTTGCTTTAATATTTTAACAAAATGGAGAATACCATGGGCGTATTAGTAGGCCGTCAGGCACCTGATTTCACGGCAGCAGCTGTATTAGGTAACGGTGAAATCGTAGATTCATATAACTTTGCAGAAGCAACTAAAGGTAAAAAAGCAGTTGTTTTTTTCTACCCTCTAGACTTCACTTTTGTATGTCCTTCTGAATTAATCGCTTTCGACAAGCGTTTAGCTGAATTCAACAAGCGCGGCGTTGAAGTAATCGGTGTTTCTATCGATTCACAATTTAGCCACAATGCATGGCGTAACACTGCTGTTGAAAATGGCGGTATCGGTGAAGTTGGTTATGCACTAGTTGCAGACGTTAAACACTCTATCTGTCAAGCATATGACGTAGAACATCCTGAAGCTGGTGTTGCGTTCCGTGCATCTTTCCTAATTGACGAAGACGGTCTTGTTCGTCATCAAGTTGTTAACGACCTACCTTTAGGCCGTAACATCGACGAAATGTTACGTATGGTTGACGCATTAAACTTCCACCAGTCACACGGTGAAGTATGCCCAGCTGGTTGGGAAGAAGGTAAAAAAGGAATGGACGCTTCACCTGCGGGCGTTGCATCTTACCTAGCTGAGAATGCTGAAGGTCTTTAATTAGACTGCGTCGCTGACGTTGTCAGTGACAGACTCGCTCTAATTTAATTGGGCGATACAAAGTATGAGCCAGTTGCAATGCAACTGGCTTTTTTGTATCTGCTATATTTCTTTTAGTTAAAGAAATAGAATGAATTCTGATTTCGCCAATTTTAAGGTTTTAAATATGACATGCACTTGGTGTGGCACAGACCCTATTTACGTTGAATATCACGATAAAGTTTGGGGGCGTCCGCAATTTGATAGTCGTCATCTTTTTGAGAAACTTTGTTTAGACGGGCAACAAGCCGGTTTGAGCTGGATTACCATTCTAAAGAAACAAGCAGGATATGAAAAAGCTTTCGCTAACTTTGAGCCAAGTGCAATAGCAAAATTTGACGCAGATAAAGTTGAAGAACTGATGTTAAACCCTGACATCGTTCGCAATCGGCAAAAAATAAATTCGATTATTAAAAACGCAAAAGCGTTTCTCACTTACGAAGCAGAGCACGGAAAAGGAAGTTTCAGTGAATTTTTGTGGCAATTTGTCGACGGCAAACCTTTGGTCAATGAATGGCAAAGTAAATCTGATGTTCCTGCGGTAACACCACAAAGTGAAGCGATGTCAAAAGCATTAAAATCTCTAGGGTTCAGTTTCGTCGGCCCAACTATATGTTATGCTTTTATGCAAGCTGTAGGCATAGTGAATGATCATTTGGTATCATGCCCCGCACATAAAGAATGTATCCGTTCATAATTTTCTAAGGTAACCCGCAAGTTGGCTCAATCTGCTACTAATTCTGTCTCCCAATGTTTCGCCAAAGAAGGTGCGTTGGCTAAAGCCATCCCAGGCTTTAAGGCACGTCAATCTCAACTCGACATGGCCCATGCGGTTGCGAGTGTGATCAAAGATAAAAAGCAACTGGTGGTTGAGGCTGGGACTGGTACCGGTAAAACTTTTGCTTACCTTGCCCCGGCTTTACTCGCCGGGAAAAAAGTCATTGTTTCTACCGGAACTAAGGCACTCCAAGAGCAGTTGTTTCACCGTGATCTACCATTAGTAAAAGACGCATTAAAACCTCGTTTTCGTACGGCTCTTTTAAAAGGTCGAAGTAATTACCTGTGCCAATATCGCTTAGAAGTAAATGGCCAGCATCCGCCGTTTGACGACAAAGAATTTTTACACGATATGTCTGAAGTCCGTAAATGGTCTTCACAAACGGACAGCGGTGATTTAGGTGAATTAACAACAATAGAAGAGGGTAGCCGCGCAATTCCGTTTGTCACAAGTAATGTTGAAAACTGTTTAAGCAAAGATTGCCCTAAGATTGGTGAATGTCATGTTATGACAGCCCGAAAAGACGCATTAGAAGCGGATTTAGTGGTGGTGAATCACCATTTGTTTTTTGCCGACATGGCCTTAAAAGACACCGGTTTTGGCGAATTAATTCCTGACGTTGATGTGATCATTTTTGACGAGGCACACCAAATTCCAGATATCGCATCTGAATATTTTGGTGAACACTTTTCATCACGCCAGGTTTTTGAATTGTGCAAAGATATACAAGCTGAATACGCTGCTAATTTGCGAGATTTGCAACAACTTAACAAAGCTGCAATCAATCTTGAAAAAAATATTCTCGATATGCGATTAGTGTTTGGCATTGATCCTGAAAAAGGAAATTGGCGTGATAGAAGTCGCAATGATGCAATCCAACAAGCAATTAAACACATAAGTAAGTCATTTGAATTTCTTTATGATGTACTAAAACTGGCGATATCAAGAAGTGATGCGATTGATAACTGCTTTGATAGGCTAGTGCAGTTAAAAGGCAAATTTGAGAAAGTTAATCAAATAGAAGATACCGGGTTTAGTTATTGGTACGAAACTACCAAAAGGCATTTTTCATTACACATCACACCGCTTTCAATCGCGGACAAATTTGGTGGTTATGTCGACGAGTCGACGGCGAGCTGGATATTCACTTCGGCCACAGTGTCGGTGGATGATAAGTTTGAGCACTATACTAATCAGTTGGGTATTCAAGACGCTAGAACGCTTTTATTGGACAGCCCGTTTGATTATCAGAAACAAGCCTTGTTTTGTGTGCCGCGTTATTTTCCTGAACCGAATGATAAAGCTGCTGTAGGGGCGATTACCGAACTCGCACTTGAGTTAATCACCGCAAGTCGTGGTCGAGCATTTTTATTGTTTACGAGTCATCGGGTAATGAGTTTAGTTGCACAACGACTCGAAGATAAAACGCCGTTGCCTATTTTAGTCCAAGGGACAACGAGTAAACGGCTTTTATTAGACAAGTTTACCAAGTTAAAGCACGCCGTTTTATTGGGGACTGGGTCATTCTGGGAAGGGGTAGACGTACGTGGTGATACATTAAGTTTGGTTATGATCGATAAATTACCATTTGCTTCGCCGGATGACCCACTATTACAAGCCCGAATTGAGGATTGTAAACGAAAAGGGTTAGACCCGTTTTCAGAAGTTCAGATACCGCAGGCCGTAATAACACTTAAACAAGGCGTGGGAAGACTTATACGAGATGTCACAGACCGAGGGGTATTAGTGATCTGCGACCCAAGGTTGGTTACGCGCGGTTATGGTGAAGTCTTTTTACGAAGTTTGCCAGATATGCGAAGAACTCGTGACACCGACTATGTAGTTGAGTTTTTAGAGTCTCTTTAAATTTTTCTCAAGGTAAGCGGTAAAAATATACATACATGTTTAACTCAAAACTTAATTGAGAATGACGTAAACAGATAATTGCTTTATAACGTTGACTATTGTCAAAGCAATTTGAAATTAACAACAAATTTAGATTACAAATTATGAAAATACTAGCAATAGACGCCGCAACTGAAGCTTGTTCAGTTGCACTTTACCTTGATGGTGAAGTGACATCGAAATTTGCGTTGGCTCCGCAGCAACACTCACAAATGCTGTTGCCAATGGTTGATCAAATATTAGCTGATGCAGGTATTGCGCTTAACCAATTAGACGCAATTGCCTATGGGCAAGGGCCGGGTAGTTTTACTGGGGTACGAATTGGCGTTGCGATTACTCAGGGTTTGGCATTTGCGGCCGATTTGCCTGTAATTGGTATCTCAAGTATGGCTGCTATGGCCCAGCAGGTTATGGCTCAGCACAAAGCAACGGGCGATAACTTCGAGCAAGTGGCTCATGTGTTAGTTGCAATTGATGCGCGCATGTCAGAAGTGTACTTTGGCTTATACCAAAATGTTGAAGGTTTGGCCCAACTGGTAAACACGGAAGGGGTGTGTGCGCCACAGGATTTAGCGTTGGATGCATTACCTGACTTGTTCAGTGCAGGTACAGGATGGCAAACCTATCAACAAATATTAACGGAAAAATACTTAGTAAATTCGACAGAAGTACATTTACCGAGTGCAGAATTTATGTTGCCTCTTGCTGTGGCTCAATATAAAGCGGGTCATATTGTATCTGCTGAACGTGCCCAGCCAAATTATGTTCGAGATGAAGTCTCATGGAAAAAGTTACCGGGCCGATAAGTGTTAAAGAAAGCGATTATTAGCGCGTTAAATTTAAACGTTTAATAAAGGCACAAATAACAGTTGAAATGTTAACGGTTACAAATATCATATACAAATCGGAACTTTTTGTACCGTTTGGTGTCGTAACTTAAATTAAGTTAGATTTTGTACTTAGCGTATTGACGGTTTTGCAATAAGATAGTGTCATTGCATACTGTAAAAAAAGCTTGGATGGACTGCGACTAGCGCAGTCGGAATAATAGAAGAAATGAAACATGGCACTGAGAGATCCAGATAAAACTCGAAACCGAATTTTAACGGTAGCAGCGCATATTTTTCATCAAAAAGGCTATAATTGTACGAGTCTGTCGGACATTTTACATGCTTCTGAAATGTCGAAAGGTGCTTTATATCACCACTTTAGCAACAAAGAAGATTTGTTGTTTGCGGTTGTTGAAGAAGTTTATCAAGAGCAATTCTTATCGCCTTGGCGTGAAGTGTTAAATACTGAATCGCCGATGAATGCAATGGCAGAAGTAGTTGAAAATAATGGTAAAAATGACACAAATGAAGCTATGTGTGTCGGTTGTCCAATTTATAATTTAGCCGGAGAGTTGTCGGCAATTAATGATGGTCTTAGACAACGTGTCGATACTATTTTTAGAAATTTGTTCAACATTATTCACGAAGCAATTGAAATGGCTAAAAAAGCAAATCAAGTGGATGCTAGCGTAGATAGTGAAAGAGTGTCATTATTAATATTAAGTAGCCTTAACGGCATGCCACAAATTGTAAAAAGTTGCCTAGACCGTAATATGTTTAGACAACTAAACGGCGCCTTGGCTGATTATATTCGTAGTTTTTGTAAATAAAAAATTCACATTTTAGTTGTGGAGGATTAAGTGAACAGCATCGCTAGTTCGTATAGCAACGTACCTAAGTATGTTGATTATACAAAAACAAATAGTGGGATAACTCGTGTATCTCAAGAAAAACAGGTGTTCGCAGAAACGCTGCAGGATACGCGTGCACGTGAGGATGTCGCTCAAACACAAAGTCGTTTCGACGATAAACCAGAAAAAGTCATCGCACCTTCCTCAGATACCGTTAAACAGTTGCAACAATTTTCTAGTAACCGATATCCAGAAAATGCCAATGGATTAGGACGAGTTGCGATAAATTCATATGGCAAATATGCGTCAAACGAAGTCGTGGCTGATTTTTCAGATAAAGTGAAAGTTGATCTTCGTGCTTAAGTTTGTATTCAATAAAGGAACATTATGAAGAAGTTGTTATTGGGATTGTTGTCGTTATCCTTATCGGCCTGTGTTAGTTATCCTGAAAATGTTCAGGTTACTGAAGGCACAAACCTTGTTTCTTATACTGATGTTGTTGAATCTAGTGCTCATATAAAGCAACTAGCTCGCTGGAGTGGTGTGATTGCAGAAGTGACTAATCACAAAGAAACCACACAATTAGATATTCTCTATTACCCTGCAAGTGGTGACGGTCGACCAAAAACGGATGAAGAGCCGCTTGGTCGTTTTCGAGTTTATTCGGATACGTTCTTAGACCCTGCGATTTACAAGCAAGGAAAGTCTATTACCGCGCTCGGCACCATAGCGAAAAAAGAAATGGCTAAAATTGGCGACTTTGAATACGAGTATCCAACATTAGTGCAAAGCAAAATTTATCTTTGGAAGAAGCAACAACCTAGAACAAAGGTCCAATTTGACTATGGTTTTTATGGCCACCCTAGATATTATTGGAACGGTGGTGCGAGACACATATATATAATTGGTAAAGATAAGCCTGCACCAAACCATGGCACAAAGAAAAGCAAAAATCGGACTTAACTCTATAGGTGGGTCACCCATTAATTTTTCGTTTCAGCATAGCTTTGGGAAGTAGATGAATAAGTATATTTTGAGTTTTGTTTTATTGCCCCTGATTGCTGCCTTTGGCGTGGTTTCTGAACCACGTTCAATCGACTCTATTTTGGATTCTGATCATCGTCTTGAGCAGGATAAGCAAAGAGATATCTACCGTCACCCGAAGGAAACCTTAGCGTTTTTTGGGCTGAAACCCAATCACACTGTGTTAGATATTTGGCCAGGATCTGGTTGGTACACAGAAATTGTAGCGCCATATGTCAAAGGAAGTGGTCAATATATTGCGGCTAACTTTTCGCCGGAACGTTTTAATTCTGGTGATAAACGAGAAGTTTATTGGGGGAAAATATCCCTAAAATTTATGGAAAAAGTTGCGGAAAAAGATATTTACGGCGATGTGCAACTTGAAGTTTTCGAAAATGGAAAATTTGAGAAACCTAATAATTTACCAAAGGTGGATATCGTATTGTTAATTCGTTCGATCCATATTTGGGATGAACAGGGGACTCTTTCGGAAGGTTTAAAGTCTGTATTTGAGGTTCTAAAACCTGGCGGCATATTGGGCATAGTTCAACATAGATCTAACTCAATATCGTCTATTGCCTCAAGTGCTAGTGAAGGCTATATGGATGAGCGATATGTTATAGATGCTGTAACGCAAGCGGGTTTTGAGTTAGAAGCGTCGAGCAATATAAATGCGAATCCGAATGACACAAAAGATTACCCACGTGGTGTTTACACATTACCACCAACACTGGCTATGGGTAATGTAGAGCGTGACAAATATTTACAAATCGGTGAGAGTGACCGTATGACTTTGAAGTTCGTCAAACCGACTCATGCTAAAAACTGAAGAATTTGCATTACAAACGTCATCAGGCCGTATAACAGGACTCACGAATACCCACCTAAATAATCGACCAACCGTATTAGCACTGCACGGTTGGTTAGATAATGCCGCAAGTTTTTTGCCTCTAATATCCCATACGCAAGAGTATAATTGGATAGCGATAGATTTGCCCGGCCACGGTCATTCAGAACATCGCGCTGCACGATCGTATTACCACTTTATTGATTGGATATCAGATTTAACCGCTATCGTAGATGCTATTTTGGCAAGTGACGTATTTTCTCATGTTCAAAATTCTGATTTTATTCTTGTCGGGCATTCGATGGGCGGCATGATTTCAAGTGTATTTGCTGGGCTTTACCCAAATGTATTTTCGAAACTTGTATTAATTGACGCTGCAGGACCTATTACAGAACCAGAAGATTATAGTGTTGAAGATATTAGAAATGCGCTGGATAGTCGTCAAAAACTAAGTAAAAAAGCGATTTATATTGATAAAAAACTAGACGATTCAAATTCAAATAATGCATCTACCACCTCGGTTCAATTGGGCTATAAATCGCGAATTCATAAGTCTTTGGAAAGTGCGATAAAGGCCCGGAAAAATTCTGGAGATATTAGTTACGAGTCGGCAGCAATGCTTGTTGAACGAAATATTAAAGAAACTGAAAATGGTTTTGAATGGCGTATCGATCAGCGGCTTAAAACATTTTCGCCCATTAGATTGTCAGAACCGCTAGCGCATAAAATCATTAGCTCTATTTCAGTTCCTACACTAATTTGTTTAGCTGAAAACGGCCTAGAGCAGGTAAAACAAAATTTGGCACGATTTAAAGCTGATTATCAAGATGCATCCCATATTGAAGTCATTGGGTCACATCACTGTCATATGGATGAAGTAACGTCGGTAAGTCGTGCTATCCATGCTTTTATAGAGTCCAAATAACCTGTTTTTTTAACAATTGGTCGCAATATTGATGAATTTATTTGTCTCATCGGATGAGTTGCAGTAAGGTACGGCCATATATAATTTGTCGTTATGACTCATTTAAAACGTATTTTGAACGAATAATAATAATTTGCTGGTCCAAAGCTTGTGAAATAGCCTTTGGTATTGGCGTCAAAATGCGAACAATTACTTGGAGTACTCTTTTGGAAAAAGTTTGGCTTAAAAAATACCCTGAAAATGTCCCATCTGAAATTGATCCTAATCATTATGATTCATTGGTTGATATTTTTGCTCAAAGTATTAAAAAGTTTGGAAGTAAAACTGCTTTTATCAATATGGGCGGCGAGCTTACTTACGATGAACTAGATACCGCGGCCAATTCGTTTGCTTCATATTTGCAAAATACTCTTGGGATCCAAAAAGGTGATGCTGTCGCATTAATGATGCCTAATTTATTACAGTATCCTGTCGCTTTGTTAGGTGTGCATCGGGCGGGTGGTATTGTCGTCAACGTCAATCCATTGTATACCCCACGTGAACTTGAGCATCAACTCATCGACAGTGCCGCAAAGGCGATAGTTATTGTTGATAATTTTGCTAACACGTTAGAGCAAGTTATAGCTAACACCCCCGTAAAACATGTGATCCTAACAAAAATGGGCGATATGTTAGGCCTTAAAGGGCATGTTGTTAACTTTGTTGTTAAACGTGTGAAAAAGATGGTCCCGGCTTTTCAATTACCCGCTGCGATTAAATTTAATGACGTTCTTTCACAAGGTGCTCAATCGACGTTACAACACGTCGAATTAACTGGCGATGATATTGCATTTTTGCAGTATACCGGTGGTACGACAGGCGTGTCTAAAGGCGCAATGTTAACGCATCGCAATATGGTGGCTAATTTAGAACAAGTTTCTGCATTGATGAAAGCGTGTTTGGTTGAAGGCGAAGATACTATAGTTACAGCGCTGCCGCTTTATCATATCTTTGCGTTAACAGCGAATTGCCTTTTATTTGTTAAATTTGGTGGCACCAACCTGCTCATTACCAATCCACGAGATATGCCAGGTTTTGTAAAAGAATTAGGTAAATATCCGTTTACCGCCATAAGCGGTGTTAATACTTTGTTTAATGGGTTGCTAAACACGCCCGGTTTTAAAGAGCTCGACTTTTCATCATTACGTCTTAGTATTGGTGGTGGTATGGCAGTACAACGAGCAGTGGCCGAGCGTTGGTTAGATGTCACTAAGTGCGACTTACTTGAAGGTTATGGCCTTACTGAATGTGCACCGGTAGTTTCTTTTGTGCCTTATAACATTGGACGCTATACGGGCAGTATCGGTGTCCCAGCTCCGTCTACGGATATTAGATTAGTTTCCGATGAAGGTGAAGATGTCGCACCGGGAGAAGCTGGCGAACTATGGGTCAAAGGCCCGCAAGTAATGAAAGGTTATTTAGGTCGGCAAGACGCGACTGATGAAGTTATGCATGAAGGCTGGTTTGCAACAGGTGATATAGCAAAGATAGATAAAGAAGGGTTGTTATATATAGTTGACCGTAAAAAAGACATGATCTTAGTGTCTGGCTTTAATGTATTTCCAAACGAAATTGAAGACGTTGTGGCAACCCTTGACGGCGTATTAGAATGCGCTGCAGTAGGCGTTCCGAATGAGTCTTGTGGTGAACTGGTTAAGATTTTTGTTGTTAAGAAAGACCCTAACTTAGACGAAGAGACGATAATTTCCCATTGCCGTGAAAGATTAACGGGATATAAAGTACCCAAACTGATAGAATTCAGAACCGAATTACCGAAAACTAATGTCGGTAAGATACTTCGCCGAAAACTAAAAGAGAGTTAACGATAATTCTCTTAAAAAAGCTGGCGATTGCCAGCTTTTTTTGTTTTATTGGTGAGTGATTTAAAGCGTTTATTAAGCGGTTATTAGATTGACGACTCAAGAAAAAGAATATTTATATATAGATGACCAAAATTCGTTAAATGAATTTTGTGAGCAAGCAAGTGAAGCACCTGTGTTAGCGCTAGATACGGAGTTTGTTCGAACTCGTACACTTAATGCGGACCTTGGTTTAATTCAAGCATTTGACGGCAAGTCCCTCGTGTTAATCGACCCTCTTGTCGATTTAGATTTAGAACCTTTTTGGCAGCTTTTGACTAATGAGAAAATTGTCAAAGTATTGCATTCTTGCCATGAAGATTTGGAAGTGTTTAAAATTTATTCCAACCGGATGCCCAAGCCATTATTTGATACACAAATTGCTGGCCAGTTCTTATTTCAAGGTAAAGTGCTGGGCTTTGGTGCATCTGTTTTGCAAGAAGTTGGAATTGAATTGGATAAAGGTGAAGCCCGCACAAACTGGCTTAAGCGTCCATTGTCGCCACAACAACTTGAATATGCTGCAAATGATGTTAAATACCTCTTACCTTTGTATCATAAGCTTAGTGAAAAACTTCAACAACAAGGCATTGACCAATTTAATTTGGCCGAAGCAAACTATAAAGTTGAGCTCAAAAGCCAACCTAAAAATCTTGATTTGTTGTATCTCGATTTTGGAAATTGTTGGCAGCTTAAACCTCGTGAATTGGCAATATTACAAGAGCTATGTTCATGGCGATTAGATATGGCGAAGAAACGTAACTTGGCACTAGGTTTTGTTGTTAAAGACGCCAGTTTATTTGCTATTGCACAGAAGCGACCAAGTGACTTAGCCAGCTTAAAAGCAATTCCGGGGATAAATCCGCACGAAATTAGATTGCACGGTAATGCAATAATGACATGTGTTGAGCGCGGTAAAGCCATCCCATTGGAAGAGTGTCCTCAAAAAGTGCCACGTTTGACTGATTATCCTATTTACAAACAAGCATATAAACAATTAAAGCAAGCGCTAACCAAAGCGGGTGAAAAACATAAGTTGCCAATTGAAATGTTGGCAACTAAAAAGCAGCTAAATCAGTGGATTAAGTGGAAATGGCAACTGCCTCACGCGGAAACCCCAGACTTTATTGCGTCTTGGCGCAGTGAAATATTGGCAGAAGCATTAAATACGTGGGATAAGTCGTTTGCACAAGTTGATTTAAACGACTGATTTACGCTAAACAAATAGATTCAGGAGTAGGTAATACATTGCAACTATGTACCGTATATAAAAGCTCGAAAAAAGCAGAGACATTTTTATATGTTGAGAAAGCTGACGATTTTTCTAGAGTTCCTGAGCCGTTAATGGCAATAATGGGTCCACCAACACTCGTTATGACGATGGACTTGGATAAACGTCAGAAATTGGGGCAAGCCGATTTAACAAAAGTAAAAAACGAGATTCAAGAAAACGGGTTTTACTTGCAGATCCCACCACCACAGGAAAACCTATTAGAAACTCATAAGGCAAATATGGGTTATCAGGAGCCTGAAAAAAACTAACAAGGAAACAACATGAGATTAAAAACAATTTTCACAGGACTATTATTTTCGATTCCTGTTTTTACCCTCAACGCAGCAGATAAACCGACCTTTGAGCAGTACGTTAACAAGCTTAAGCAAGAAGCTGTTGAAAAAGGTTATGATGCTGAATTTATTAATGACAGCTTTGCAAATGTTAAGTATTTGCAACGTGCGGTTAAAGCGGATAAAAATCAGCCGGAGTTTATCGAAACCTTAGACACGTATTTACCAAAACGTGTTCCAGAATGGAAAGTTAAAAAAGCACGTGAAGCATATGTCGACAACTTACCTCTGCTAGAAAAAGTGTCTAAACAGTATGGTGTTCAACCTCGATTTATCGTTTCGCTGTGGGCCCTTGAAACCAATTTTGGTCGCATCCAAGGAAAGATGCCAATAATCGATTCGGTGACTACTTTAGCTTATGACGGACGACGCGAATCTTTTTTCAAAAAGCAGTTATTTGCTTCATTAGAAATTCTAAAACAAGGTCACATTCCTAAAGACAAATTTGTGGGCTCTTGGGCTGGCGCAATGGGTCAATGCCAATTTATACCAACCTCATTTTTGGCGTATGCCGCAGATGGTGACAACGACGGTAAAAAAGACATCTGGACGAACAAAGCAGACGTATTTGCATCGGTTGCCAATTATCTAAAACAAGAAGGTTGGGATAACAATAAGACGTGGGGCCGCCAGGTATTGTTACCAGAAGGCTTTGACAAAGAGTTGATTATGCCTAAAGGCAGCAGAGGTTTAGGCCAGTGGTTAAAGAATTTCAAGTCTGCAGAAAAACCTTTATCACAATGGCGTAAACTTGGCATTACTCGTATGGATGGTCGCGAATTGCCGGATGTTAATGTTACCGCAGCGCTAATCATGCCGGATGACGCTAAAGGGCGTATGTATTTAGCCTATGATAACTATAAGTCGTTAATGCACTGGAACCGGTCGTATTATTTTGTGACCTCTGTAGGGTATTTAGCAGATCGTATCGGCTACCCAAGTCCAGTTCCAAAGAGTTAATGACAGTTATGATCTCGAAACACGACGTTGCAAATTGGTTATACCTATAACATGACAAAAGAAAATAGAACGCCTTTTTGGGAAACCAAAACCCTAGAGCAAATGAGCCGCAGCGAATGGGAATCCCTTTGTGATGGTTGCGCTAAGTGTTGTTTGCATAAGTTGATAGACGACGACAGTGCTGTTGATATGGTTGACACTCAGCACATGTCGGAGGAAGAGCAATTGCACTTTACGTCAGTTGCTTGTCGTTATCTCAATGACAAAAAATGTGAATGTAAGGTCTATGAAAAACGTACGGTGTTGGTTCCGAGTTGTGTGCAGCTAACGCAGGATAATTTGGATCAGATATTTTACATGCCGTCGAGTTGCACCTACCGAAGAATCGCTGAAGGCCGAGGCGTTCCTAGTTGGCATCCGCTGCTAAATAAAGGACGTAAAGCAAAAATGCACCAAGCCGGTATGTCGGTGCGGGGAAAAGTAATGTTTGATGATATGGTTGATGAAGACCAATACGAAGATTACATTGTATTGTGGCCGTTAAACGATAAAGACTAATATTAGTCTTTATCTTTATTCATATCTGCAGTTTTAACAGTTGCGTCAGTCAACATGCCTAGTGTTATTGGTTCTGTTTTTAACTATTACCAGAACTCGACAAATTCCTTATAGAAAGTGTTTAACCATTCAAATATATTGTTCAAAGTATATTCAGTGTTTGCTTATTTAATTCCCAAATACCGTTTACATAGAAAATTAACCACTGCGATAGTTTTTCAATTTAGCGTCATTCAATTCGATATAGTCATGCTTAGATTAAAAGCAGCAATAGTCATCTACCCGATGGCTATTGAAAGTTTAACTGACAGAAGGAAAAGGAAATGAAGCCGTTAACTCTAATTTTTATTTTGGTATGTGTGTTGTTAACCCATGTCAGCTCAGCTAATTCAACAAAAAGTAATGACGTTGCTGGCAGCTGGCAGGGGACGTTGACTATAACCCCGGAAAAATCGATGGATTTGATTTTTCATTTTAAGCAAACATCCGACGGTTATGTAGCAACAATTGATATACCAAAGCAACAGCAATTTGGTTTGCCGTTTAATAACATGAGCTATATAAACGGACAAATTTCCTTAGCGATGGATATGGCTCAAATAACCTATGACGGGACTTTAAAAGATAAAAAAATTATCGGGACATATGAACAAGGTGCGTTTAAGGCACCATTAAACCTAGTACCTGCAATTAAGACTGTAGAACGTCAACGTAAAGTTCAAGACGTTGTAGGCGACGTACCTTACCAAGTTGAGCAAGTTCAGTTTGTAAATAGCAGCGGCGGACACAAGCTTGCTGGTACATTAACGTATCCCAAAGGATTGATTAAATATACGACAATTTTATTGTCAGGCTCGGGGCCTACAACACGAGATGCCGACGTTTTTGGCCACAAAATATTTACGGTACTGGCAGATCAGTTAACACGACAAGGCATTGCTGTTTTAAGGTATGACGACAGAGGTGTAGGGGAGTCTGAAGGTGATTATGCAAACGCAACCAGCGAAGACTTTGCTAGTGACGCAAATGCGGCATATCAGTTTCTTAGAGAATATGGCAAACGTAACTTCGGTAAAATTGGATTTGTTGGCCACAGTGAAGGTGGGTTAATTGGCGCAATAGCGACTGCCAATAATGCCAAAGTCGACTTTTTTGTTAGCCTTGCAGGGCCGGGGACAACTGGAGCTCAAATTATCATTGACCAATCCTATTATATTCAAAAATTACGGGGTATGGACGACGATAAGTTAACCAAAGACGATAAAATTCAAAAAGAAATAATCAATGCTGTTGTTGCAGGTATTTCTAAAGAAGCACTCATTACATTGCTATTAAAACATGACATTCCAGAGGCTCAGGCCAATGCTCAGGCAACACAACTAACATCACCTTGGTTCCAATACTTTGTTAAATCCGACCCCAAAATTTACCTTACACAAGTCGATATCCCGATGTTAGCGTTAAATGGAGGATTGGATTCACAAGTGTTACCAAAACAAAATATTGAAGGAATTCAACAATCTGTAAAACCCGATTTGTTAACCACTAAAATTTACCCTGGATTAAATCATTTATTTCAACCAGCAAAAACGGGGCTGCCGGAAGAATACGGCAATATCGACATAACGTTTTCGGAGCAGGTAAGTCGTGATATTGTTCAATGGTTGTTAACCAATAGATAACCTATTGAGTATCAGTGTTTCTTTTTGCATCAGTCTAATAAGCCGATATAAATAGACTTTTACCACACTTGGTAAATAAGAACCGATAGATGAAATCGAGCAGCATAAGGTAAATAATGACAGTAGCTTCACACGATAGAATGCAAGGCGTTGACCCATCAGCAGATAAAAATGCCCATATTTTGTTTTGGTTCACTCAAATTGTTGGTTGGGGGCTGTTTACGCTAATAAATTTAGCTGGACGTCAATACTTCGTCCACTATCATTTTTCTGAGTTGGTTAATTCTGTCGTTTTAGGGATCTGCCTATTTATTATAACTAGCATTTTAAGGCTGTATTACCGACGTCAGTTAGAAGGTAAGAAGCTTTCAAGTAGTTTTATCCATATCGTTGGCGGCTCGATTGTTGGCGGGGCATTAACGATGTTGTTATTTGCCCTAATTATTCTGCCTAACCAAGAAGCAATTTGGGGAATGCAGAGTAAAGACTTGTGGCAACAATTGTTACTCGGTTCTCCAATGGTAATGTTTTTGATATTAGTTTGGTCAACCTTGTATGTGATATTCAAAAATCAGCAACAGTTAAAAAATGCTCAAATAGTGCAAAATTCTTTAGAACAATCACTGAAGGTCGCGAAGCTAGATGTCTTGCTTAGCCAAATTAATCCACATTTTATTTTTAATGCGATTAATAATATTAGGGCACTGATCTTAGAAGATGCCGACAAAGCGCGCGATATGCTGGCGGATTTGTCGGAGGTGATGCGTTATACCATGCAAATTGACAAAGAGCGGCTGATCCCCTTTTGTGATGAAATTGACGTCGTAAAACAATATGTCGCGTTAAATAAATTGCAGTTTGAAGACAAGCTGCAAGTTCATTTTGACCTAGAACCGGACACGTTAAATTTGTCGTTACCGCCAATGATCCTGCAACTGCTGATAGAAAATGCGATCAAACATGGCATTGGAAAGTTAAAGCAGGGCGGAGACGTTGTCATTACGAGTAAATTACATGATTGCCAGTGGATAATAACTGTTGAGAATAGTGGCACGTTTCCGACGGCGATTAACACAAGTACAGGCGTTGGTATTAACAATATTAAACAGCGTTTGTTTTTGGTTTATGCAGACAAAGCTAGTTTTAGTTTAAAACCTTCTTCAAAAGGCGTTATTGCTGTTATTACACTACCACTGTCATTAAGTTTAAATTCCACTGTGGGAGGTTCGAATGTTTAAAGCGATTATTGTTGAAGATTCCAGACTGGCCAGGGTGGAACTTAAATCGCAATTAAAAAAGGTTGATTACATTACCTGCGTCGCCGAAGCTGAAAATATAGAGCAAGCGCTGAAGGTGTTTGAAAAACATCAACCTGACTTAGTTTTTCTTGATGTAGATTTGCCTGATGGCAATGGGTTTGATTTTTTAACGCAGTTACCCATCGCTCCCTATGTTATTTTTACAACGGCTTTTGAAGAGTTTGCACTACAAGCGTTTGACCAAAATGCGATTGACTATTTGCTTAAACCTTATACACAAAAAAGGTTAGAACAAGCTTGCGCGAAATTTAGAACTGCTAATGCCAATATACCGGAGCCTAAGGATCGTACTTTTGAAGCGCCCCTAACGTTAGATAGTCAGTTTTTTGTGAAAGATGGTAATAGTTGTTGGTTGATAACATTGGACCAAGTGGAGCGTTTTGAGTCGATGGGCAATTACACCCGAGTGTATTTTGACGATAAAAAGCCTATGATTTATCGCACATTGGCGCAAATTGAACCGCGCTTGCCAAACGATAAATTTTTTAGGGCGAGTCGACAGAATATTGTGCAATTAACTAAAATTAAGAACGTCGAGCTCTGCAGTTCTGGGGGATTAGAGCTTACAATGCATAGCGAAACAAAAGTGGACGTATCTCGCCGTCAAACCAGCGTGTTTAAATCACTGCTCGCGTTATAGTTGGTTTAGTACCTTGCTTAATTTCATATGTATTAAAGGTAAGTTTTAGCGATATTTGCTGAATAGAACGCGATCCTATTCAGCAAATATAATGAGTTTACGTTATTAATTATCGATTAGTTTTGGTTAAACATAGTGACGATATAGTTATCAATGTCTTTATCTTCCTGCTCGATTACCAAAAACTGATTTTTAGAATCTGAGGTGAGTTCAAACGATGTATTGGCTAATAACACTTCACTAGCGCCTTCTTTGGCGATGACAAATACGTCATATTCGTCGTTTGGAAGCGATTGTTTAGTTGCAATGGCTCGAGTATTAATTGCTTTGTGTTCTGTCGTTGAAATAGTTGAGTTTTTAGGCACAAAATAAACAGTAACACTGCTGAAGTCTTCAATAAAGTTAACTACTTGGATTTCGTGATGGTAGTACCCTTCGACGGCGTTATTGCTCGCGATTAGAGAGTTTACATATAACTCTGTTTCTTCTACGGTGTCGTCATCACCATCGTCAGCTTCTTCAACCTCAGTCAAATAAAAGAATACGGTTTTGTCACTGTTTGTTGGTAATGACAAGATCTGGCTATTTGATAATTTGACCGTTGAATTTGGATCTGTGATGTCCATACGATAATCCCCATAATCTAAGGTTTTAACGTCACTATATGCACTGCGATTTAGGTCAGCGATTAATGGGCTATCAGTGATGCCACCAATATGGAAATCTAATGAGCCATTATACGAGGCTAATAACTCGTTGTTATCCATTGCATTAAAGACTCGTAATTCAGTGCTTGAATTGATGCTGTTGTACGTTGTCACGCCGCCAGAACTGGTGATTCGGTCAATTGTAAATGGTGAACTTGTCGAACCGGGGTTTTCTTTTATGACAATGAGTTGCTGATTAGTGTACAAAAACGGTATTTCGTCAGACTCAAATACAAGGTTTCCATCTATATCTGCAATGTAAAGTTTGTAGTTGTCTACATCGAAATATTGGCTTTCGCTTAATTCGGTGAAACTTAGTGCACTTGCCGGAACAGCGTCACTGAACGCTTGGCTGCTTAGCGATAAGTATACATTTAGGTCTTCATTGCTTTCATTTAAATTTAAAAATCGAATGGTAAATTGTTCATCTTCTGTTTCTGGGTCTTCATATTCAAACGAATAATTTATGATTTCCGGGGCACTAATGTCACCAACAACAACGATTAAATTAACGTCTTCATCAGAAATCGATGTATCGCCCTGGTATATTAGCTCTTCTAAACTGTTTGTCGTATTGATGTTTAGGTCAATATTGTAAGTGCCACTATCTAATGAAAATGCACCTGCAACTTCGCTATAGGCAATACCAGTGTAATAGCTGGTGGTGCCATCTTGTTCTATTTCGAGTTCGATGTCGGGGGCATTTTTTGAGGCGTTGTAAATCATCAAATAACCACTGCCTGTGTCTTCATCCTCACTACTGCACGCGGTAATGGCAAGTGTCGACATCGCGGCGACAATCAGGCTAAACGGTCTAAGTTTAGATAAAATAAATTCGTATTTCATTATAAGTCCTATTTCGATCTGGGTCTTTTGGGTGCGCGCTACCCTCAAGCTAACCACATGATAATTTTAAGTTTATTTGATTTTTGTCTGCTTTAACTAAGCGCAAAGTTTGAGGGGGTTTAGTGACTTTGGTTCACAAAAATCGAAAAAAAATAAAAAATAAATTTTTGAACTTTTAGAGTAATAAACCTATTTATTTATAATCAAATACTTAGAAGAGAGTTGAATTAGTTCACTGGAAATAAAAATATAATTTGAGTAGCAGTTCTGTTTTTAGGAATGTACTGCCCATTTTAATAAATGGGCAGCTTTAAGCTATCTAATTGTGTTTGAGGCCAGCTAATTTATTTTGCGATCGCAATAAATTGGTTGATTTGTTTGGTAATTCCATCAGCATCTAGTTGCAATTCTTGATAGATTTCTTGCTGAGTTCCGTGTTTGATAAATTGATCAGGCAAACCAATATTTAAAATACGACACGCATATCCGTTGTTAAGAATATATTCGTTAACGGCAGACCCTGCGCCGCCAGCAATTGCATTATCTTCAACGGTAATGATGGTTTTACCCGACGCCGCGAGTTTATCTAACAGCCCGGTATCAAGCGGTTTCACAAAACGCATATCGTATACAGAGGCGTTGGTATTCTCTGCAGCTATTTTGGTTTCTTCAATAAAAACACCAAAGTTTAAAATTGCGATATTAGCGTCGTGGAGTTCAGAAACCGTTACCGCTTTACCAATTTCAATGGCGGTCATTATTGACTCGATTGGGTTACCAGAACCACCGCCCCTTGGATAACGCACGGCTGCAGGTTGATTTAGCTTATGGCCGGTATACAACATCTGTCGACATTCGTTTTCTGAACTTGGACACATAATAACGAGATTAGGAATACAACGCATAAAACTCAGATCAAATGAGCCTTGGTGCGTTGGACCGTCGGCACCAACTATACCTGCTCTGTCGATGGCAAATAATACCGGCAGTTCCATTATGGCAACATCGTGGATTAACTGGTCGTAACCACGTTGTAAAAAGCTAGAATAAATTGCCACAACTGGGTTAAAGCCTTCACAGGCCATGCCCGCCGCCAACGTTACTGCATGTTGTTCTGCGATTGCGACATCAAAATACTGTTCTGGAAATGCTTTTGAAAAACGCACCATACCAGAGCCTTCGCGCATTGCAGGAGTGATTGCCATTAATTTGTTATCAACGGCAGCCATGTCGCACAACCAGTCACCAAATACTTGAGAGTATGTAGGTGATGTTACTTTTGACGCTGGTAGCGAAGTGGTATTAGGATCAAATTTAGGTACTGCGTGGTATTTGATTGGATCTTGTTCAGCCGGTTCATACCCTTTACCTTTTTTAGTGACAATATGTAAAAACTGCGGGCCAGTTAGGTCACGCATATTACGTAAGGTATCGACTAACGCATCTATATCATGGCCATCAATTGGACCAATATAGTTAAATCCGAGTTCTTCAAATATGGTACTTGGAACGACCATACCTTTTAGATGCTCTTCTGCTCGGCTGGCGAGTTCTTTAATTGGTGGAATACCACTTAATAACTTTTTACCGCTTTCTCTAAACGTCGTATATAAGTTACCCGACAGTAGTTTTGCCATGTGGGTATTTAGGGCTCCGACATTTTCAGAGATAGACATGTCGTTATCGTTTAATACCACTAACATATCGGGCTTAATGTCACCGGCATGATTCATTGCTTCAAACGCCATACCAGCGGTCATCGCGCCATCACCAATAACGGCACATACTTTACGAATTTTGTTTTCAGGTTCGGCTTTGTGCGCAGACTGCGCTGAAATTGCCATTCCCAATGCCGCACTAATGGATGTAGATGAGTGACCAACACTTAACGTATCGTATTCGCTTTCTTCACGCCAAGGAAACGGGTGCAATCCATCTTTTTGACGAATAGTATGAATCTGATCCGCTCGACCTGTAATGATTTTATGGGGATAAGCCTGGTGGCCAACATCCCAAATGATACGGTCGTACGGTGTGTTATACACATAATGCAAGGCAACAGTAAGTTCTACAGTTCCTAGACCTGATGCGAAGTGGCCAGAACTCTTACTTACTGAATTTAGTAAGTACTCTCTTAGCTCTTTTGATACAGATTTAAGTGCTTCCTGAGGCAATTTGCGAAGGTCAGTTGGCAGCAAGGCTTTCTGTAAATGTGGAAAATCGGCAATATTTACTGTCATAAAAGAACTTAGTGATCTCGCTCAATGATATAAAGGGCTAATTGTTGTAAAACCGACGTATTGTACGGCAATTGTTGTAAAGCTTGAACTGCTTCGTCAACTAAATTTTTAGCCTTCAATTTTGCTTGCTCTAAACCTAACAACGCAGGGTAAGTGCTTTTGTTCGCTTCTAGGTCTGAACCCTGCGGTTTACCTAAGGTTTCGGTATCTGAAACTATATCTAATACGTCATCCCAAACTTGAAAAGCGAGGCCAATTGCATCGGCATATTGTTCTAAATAATTGAGTTCTTGTTCAGAAACCTTGCCACATAACGCGCCTGCTAAGACAGATGCTTTTATTAATGCGCCAGTTTTTAGCTTATGCATATGCTGGAGATTTGTCAGTTTAATTTCTGGTAACAAATCTGTGTTTGCATCAGTCTCAATCAAATCGATTGATTGGCCTGCACACATATCGATACTCGCTTGTGAAATTAGATGGATGAGTTGCAGCTGGCGTTCTGGCGTTACGCTACTAAGTTCGGGGCCGCTTAACATTTGAAATGCAAAGGTCTGCAATGTATCGCCAGCTAAAATAGCGACCGCGTCATTGTATTTTTTGTGACAAGTCAGTTGGCCACGACGCAGATCATCATCGTCCATGGCCGGCAAGTCATCATGTATTAAACTGTAACTGTGGATTGACTCTAATGCGGCTGCGACAACGTTTAATGAATTTGGGTCTGCATTAAATATTTCACCTGTGGCATAAACTAAAAATGGTCTTAAACGTTTACCACCTAATAACAGTGAATAATGCATTGCCGCTTTTAATGTTGGCTCATCAATGTTTGCAGTGGCAAGATGTTGCTCTAAATAATTTTCAATTTGAGATTTATAAACCGTTATTTGTTCGGCAAACCCAACATTGTTCATAGCCGCATTGTTGTCGGAAACCTGTTGAGCATCTTTCACGTTCGGTTTTTCGACTGATTGTTCTGAATTGCTCATCAGTTAGAGTTACCAGCCGGTTCAGTTTGGAAAGGTTGCAATTGAAGATCGCCTTGTTTTTCCATTAAGATCTGTACTTTTTGTTCAGCTTCCTGCAATTTTGATTGGCTTATGCGCGTCAATTCAATGCCGCGTTCAAATAATTTCAACGACTGCTCAAGCTCCAAATCGCCAGATTCTAGTTGATTAACGATGGATTCGAGTTCAGCGATAGCTTGTTCAAATTGAGGGGCAGTAGGCTTAGTCATAAATAGCTTTGGGTCACATTGAAAATTAGCCAAATAAGTTACCGTATTGGCACTGCATATTCAATTATAATCATTTATTATTAGGCAAGGGCGAACAAACAATAGACACTTAGTTAGAAACTATTTAAGTTGTTGGGATATTTGTCGATAGTTATCAATGTAGAAGCAAATTGTGAGATGGGAGTGAGTTGTGGATTTAGCTAGTATTGTAGGCATGATTGGTGCGATTGGGTTTATCGTATTGGCCATGATTTTGGGCGGCGGACTCCATATGTTTATTGACGTACCGTCAATAGCGATTGTATTTGGTGGGTCGACATTCGTCTTGTTGTCTAATTATACGTTAGCTCAGTTCCTCACGGCGGGTAAAATCGCGGGTAAGGCGTTTTCGTTTAAAATTGAAACGCCAGAAGAATTAATTGAAAAAATTGTCGAACTTGCAGATTCAGCACGTAAAGGCGGTTTTTTAGCGTTAGAAGAAGCGGAAATAAACAACGCATTTTTGCAAAAAGGCGTAGACTTATTAGTTGACGGCCACGATGGTGAAGTGGTTCGAGCAACGTTATCAAAAGATATTTCTCTTACCACAGAACGTCACGAACTCGGTGCCGGTATGTTTAAAACCTTGGGAGATATTGCTCCAGCGATGGGGATGATAGGTACACTTGTTGGTTTGGTTGCTATGTTGTCAAACATGGATGACCCAAAGTCAATCGGTCCTGCGATGGCTGTTGCCCTATTAACAACGTTATACGGTGCATTTTTGGCCAACGTTATAGCGTTACCTATGTCATTTAAACTTAATTTAAGAACGGGTGAAGAAAAGCTCAATCAAAGTTTGATTATGGATGGGGTATTAGGCATTCAAGATGGTCAAAACCCGAAAGTAATTGAAGGCGTGCTTCGTAACTATCTAGCGGCTTCTAAGCGCGAAGTAAACACTGAGGAATAATTCCGATGGATGAATGTCCAAAATGTCCCCCAGAGGGACTCCCCGCTTGGATGGGGACTTTTGCAGACTTAATGTCGTTGCTGATGTGTTTCTTTGTATTGCTTTTGTCATTTGCCGAAATGGATGTTTTAAAATTTAAGCAAATTGCAGGCTCAATGAAGTTTGCATTTGGTGTGCAAAATAAACTTGAAGTTAAAGATATACCCAAAGGTACCTCGGTGATAGCGCAAGAGTTTCGCCCAGGAAGACCGGAACCAACACCTATTGAAATATTGCAGCAGCAAACCATAGAGATGACTCAGCAAGTACTAGAGTTTGAAGAAGGCGAAGATGAATCAGCAGGTGGCCGGCAGGAACAAACCGCAGAAATGCGTGGTGGCATGAGTTCCGCAACCGCAGAAGCAGAATCGGAAACTGAAGCAACCGCCACGGCCGAGCAAGAACAAGTAAATGAAATGATGAAAAAAATTGCAGAACAAATGCAAAAAGAAATCATCGATGGAGCAGTAGAACTTGAATCTTTAGGTCAGCAGATCATTATTCGGATAAGAGAGAATGGGGCGTTTCCATCTGGATCGGCGTATTTACAAGATCAGTTTAAGCCTATCATTCAAAAAGTTGCGACACTACTTAACGACATACCTGGCGATATAACGGTATCTGGTCATACTGATGATATTAATGTGACCAACGAGCTGTTTAACAACAATTGGGATTTATCTTCTACCCGAGCGGTCGCCGTTGCGACCGAAATGATAAATGCGCCATACTTTGATAAAAACCGAATTACGGTCATGGGGCATGCAGATACTCGACCTTTAGTACCGAATAATTCAACGTCGAATCGTCGCAAAAACCGTCGAGTTGAGATTGCAATTACGCAGGGCAAGGCAAAAGAGTCTGAAGGGATAAACGTCACTGAGCTTTAGGTTTTATTTAAAAAATTACGAGTTACCTTTAAGTTAAAAATGGTAACAATATAAAAGACCAGATGTGGTTAATGAGATTTCATTAATGGTGTCTGGTTTTTTGTGAGCTTAGTACAGTATTTATTATTGCTTTGTATAAATGACTAAAAAATAAACCTATGGCATGGTTTTGGCCTTCGTTATATAATCCCGCGCTATTTTAAAAGACCAGTATGAGCTAACCCAATTGTTTTGGTGTCAGTATCGCTTGTCGTCAATGCCAGTGTGTTAAGTGTCATGAGATTAATCGTAAAATACCACCCAGAAATAAACATTAAGAGTCGTTCGGTACGTAAACGGTTTAGTAAGTTATTAGAGTCGAACTTACGTATTATTGTAAAACGTATTTATCCGTCGGCACATGTTGTTGCTCGTTGGAGTGACCTTCTTGTAGAAGCGATTGGTATTTCAGAAGAGATGGAAGCGGAGATTATTGATGCTATTTCACGAATTCCTGGTGTTGACCAATATAATCAAATTGTTGAAGTTGACTTTGTTGACTTCGATACCGCCTTCAATGACGTCGCTAAATACTGGATCCCATTCCTAGAAGACAAAAAGTTTTGCGTGCGAGTTAAACGGTCAGGCAAACATGATTTTACGTCTGGTGATTTAGAACGTTACATCGGTGGCGGTTTAAACCAAGCTGTTGAGTCAGCAAGCGTCAAGCTTAAAAAGCCAGAACTTACAATTCGATTAGAGTTGCGTCAGGACAAGTTGCAGATCATTAAAGCGAATCATAAAGGTTTAGGCGGCATGCCACTCCCAACCCAGGAAGATGTGTTGTCATTAATATCTGGTGGATTTGACTCTGGTGTTGCTACCTATCATATGATGCGTCGTGGAGCGAGAACGCACTTCTGCTTTTTTAATCTTGGCGGTAAAGAGCATGAAATTGGCGTTAAACAAGTGTCTTACGAAATTTGGAAACGTTATAGCAGTTCACATAAAACCAAATTTGTTGCGGTTGACTTTGAACCGGTAGTCGAAGAAATTTTGTCGAAAATAGACAATGGTTTAATGGGCGTTGTTTTAAAACGAATGATGATGCGTGCCGCGTCTCAAGTCGCCGCCAAACTCAATATCAAAGCATTGGTTACAGGTGAGTCATTGGGTCAAGTGTCGAGCCAAACGTTGACAAACCTAAGCGTTATTGACCGAGTTACAGAAACACTGATCTTGCGTCCATTAATTCATTTGGATAAAGCGGAAATTATCGATACTTCACGTATTATTGGTACCCACGATTTTGCCGCTGCTATGCCTGAATATTGTGGTGTCATTTCGAAAAAACCAACTACGCGTGCCGTTTTGTCAGAAATAATTGAAGCTGAATCTAATTTTGATTTATCACTTATTGATAAGGTTGTTTCAGCAGCCAATGTAATTGATATCCGTGATATAGAAAAACAAGCGGCCGAGGAAGTTCAGGAAGTTGAACAAGTTACTGAATTACCCGATGGCGCAATTGTGTTAGATATCCGCAGCCCAGATGAAACCGATGAAATGCCGTTAGCGTTGGATGATATTGAAACAATTACGATGCCATTTTTTAAACTGGCAACGCAATTTGGGGATTTGGATCAAACTAAGCCGTATTACCTTTATTGTGACCGTGGTGTAATGAGTCGACTTCAAGCCTTGTTATTACACGAACACGGTTACACAAATGTTAAGGTTTACCGAAAAAATTAAAGATTAAATTCAACGTGTTGTAATCGATTAATCTCAGTTTTATACCGTTCAATTAGATGCTCAATGGATTGGGCATCGGACTGAATATTTTTACTTGCCAAAAACGCTTCATTATAAAGTTTAGACACTGAACGTTCACCTGCATCACAAGCAATTGTCACAATTTTCTGTGGTTTTCCACCGTTTAAGGGGCCAGTTTGAACCGCGCAATATAATGCTGCTGTAACGTTTAATGCACTGCTACTGCCTAATACTAAGGCATCCTGTTTTCTGACGTAATTCGCAACAGTAACTATATCGCTGTCAGGTAAATTTAAACCGTAATCTATTTTACCTTGCTTAAAGTTGTTAACTAAACGCATGATGCCAATGCCTTCTGTGAATGACGAACCCGCTGTCGCTTGATGCTTGCCATTCATTAGAAAATTTAAAATACCAGAGCCGTCAGGATCAACACTGACTATTTTGGTATCAGGATCTTTTTGCTTCAAATATTTAGAAATACCACCCAATGTCCCGCCTGTTCCAGCGACAGAAACAAAACAATCTAGTTGCCCATCTGTTTGTTGAAATATTTCGGGGCCGGTCGTTAAAAAGTGGGCGTTGGAATTTGCTGTGTTTTCGAATTGATCTGCCCACCAGTAATCTGGGTTTTGTTCAGCAATACGACGGGCGGTGTGGTAGAAATGATTTTCGTTGGCAAAAGGTACGGCATCGACAAGCACGAGTTCTGCACCGTGTAATTCGATTAATTGTTCCTTTTCTTTCGCCTGGCCTTTTGGCATCACAACTTTCAAATTATAGCCACGTGATTTTGCAACAACCGCGAGGCCAATACCGGTATTACCCGCTGTACCTTCAACTATTGTCATTCCAGGCTTTAATTTACCGCTTTGTTCTGCTTCTAATACCATTTGTAATGCGGCGCGGTCTTTTACTGAACCGCCGGGATTCTGAAATTCACATTTAACAAAAATTTCACACTGAGTCAGTTGGCTAAGTGATTGTAATTTTAAAAGAGCAGTGTTGCCGACTAGGTCGGCAAGAGATTCTGCAGCAGTTAGAATAGTCATTGGGTCGCCTTATATTCATTGAATATTGCTATGATAACGACTTAAGGGAGTTTATTGCCAGTTACCCAATCGATTGCCTTAATCTTAGCTTCGAGCTTTTCGTAAGGTTTTACGAACAGATAGATGTCATCGTTATTAACCATAAATGGTGTACTTTTTCCCGTTGTGATGCTTCGACCACGTTTGTGGGTGGTACGTTTAGACGGAAAAAATGTGTAACTGTTAGTTAGCATTTTACTATAAAGGTAGGCTTCGAAATTAGCTAATCGAGTTCTAACGATAACGTAAGTTTTACCTGGTTTTATTGTAACACCAGCCGGAACCCAATCTTCTTTTAAAACAGGGCGAATAAGCTCATGTTTAAAATTGATAAAACAGGTGACATCTTGTCCGGAACCTATCCACTCACCATCTCTAATTTTATTCGTGTGTAACCTCGATTGAACATCTACACAGAGCTGTCCACCAAATTCAACACTAGCCGATGCATTTGTACTGTCGAAATCTGATTCGATGTCGGCATTAAGTGAAGACAGAATGTATTCCGTTGTATTTTCATAAACTGTTTCTCTATAACTGTTAGAACCATATTCTGCCAATGAGGGGACTTCTACCCAACTTATAATATTTGGTTGATCAAACGGACGGGTAGTGTCCAAATTAACGTTTGTTCTTAATTGTTTGGAAATTGCAGATGAACGGATCCCAGCCTGTTCTGAAAAATAATCACCGGTGTTATTTTCGTTAATAATTGTTTGCCAATCGCTCGTTGAGAAGCGAGCATCGGAAGAGTATCGATTAAAGTAGACGAGTTTAAGGACGTTTTGGGCGTTGGAATTGTTGGCGTCATGATAAACTATCTCAAAGCCAGGTACGTGCTCAACCTTTTTGGTTGCACACCCTAGAAGTAACAAAAAAGATACCGAGAACACAGTTAAAGAACGTAATAAAGACATTGATTTGTTTACCATAATTCAGTTGATACAGATGAATACGCTACATTCAAAGATAACGTAAAATTAGGTTTACTGCTAGCCTACAAAAGAAATCTCAGGTTTCACTTGAATGTGGCTGTAGAGCAAGTATAATTCCCCGCAACAAATCGAGGCAATTCTTGTCTTTGGTTTTAGTTAGTAAACGTTCAACGTGGTTGGATTAGAATTTCGATTCGCTTTCAGCTAGTTAGATTAGCACTTATGTAAAGTGATTGATTAAACGACTCAGTTTAATAAACAATTCCCCACCATTTGAATAGAACTAATGCATTCTTTATTTATAGAGTTATTTATAGAGAGTGGCTCCCGCAACCAATTAATTGGTTCTGGGAAATTCGTTACAGTCGAATTAAAATATTGTAGGCA
>NZ_JAUORW010000028.1:0-36501 GCF_030548245.1 Psychrosphaera sp. 1_MG-2023 | reverse complement strand
TGACGCTTGACCCACTTTCGACTGGCGTAGTCACTGTTATAGTTGATTGACTGCCCACTGCGGCGGCATCATCAATGGAAACCACACCGCTAGCGTTAACCGTTGCCACACTCGTACTTGAACTTGTCCAAGTTGAAGCCCAACTCAAATTCCCGAGCTCCTCAGTACTGGTATCGCTAAATGTACCTAAAGTATCTAGCTCTAGCTCCCCACCTTTTGGAATGGTGGGCGCTACATTTGTAATCGCTACACTCGACAAAATTGGATCGCCGACGGTTAACGTTAACGTACCAATAACAAATGTACTTGAACTTGATGATTCTAATGCTTTTAACTGGATGTCGACCGTATCGCCAACTGTCGCATCTGATTTAATTGAAACCAAACCGCCAGTGTCGACCGTCGCAATAGTTTCGTCAGAGCTACTCCATACTTGAGTCGTTAGCAGTGTCGAGCTTTCATCAGACAATACAGCGGCAACGTTTATTTGCCTTGTCGTCCCAACAGGTACTTCGGTAGCAGTTCCAAAACTAGGAGTAGCAGGAGTTAAAGTTAAACTTTGCAGTGTTGCCTGACCTGCTGTCACGGTTATTGATTTCGAGACGATTGTTGTTGAGCCGTCTACCACTGGCGCAGATACTGTGATTGTCGACTGACTTCCCACAGCGGCCGATTTACTCATACTAACGACACCACTACTGTCGACAGTTGCTACAGTAGTACTTGAACTCGACCAAGTTAACGTTAATGGCGTTGGAAACCCACTGCTCGTATCAGTCAAAGTCCCTTCTGCAACTAAATCAAGTGTTGTGCCTTTAGGAATTGTTGGGGCGACGTTTGTAATCGCGATACTTGACAAAATTGCCTTATCAACCGTTAAAGTCAACGTATTGGTTATGTAGTTCGAAGAACCTGGTAAATCTAGTGCTTTCAACTCGATAACAACATTGTCATTTTCCGTTGCGTCGGATTTGATTGAAACCAAACCGCCACTGTCTACCGTTGCAATTGTCTCGTCAGAGCTACTCCAAATTTGGTTTGTAGCTAACGTGGTACCACCATCGGATAACAAGGCTGCAACATTTATTTGCTGACTTGTGCCTATAGGTACATCAGTTGAGTCTGCCGACATTGTAAAGCTTTGCAGTGAAGCCTGACCCGCAGTGACGATAACTGAGCCAGAAACTAAATCGGTTGAACCGGTTTCTACTGGGGCAGTTACGGTTATCGTTGCTTGACTGCCTAATACAGCGGCCGCATTTATAGTTACTGTGCCATTACCATCAACCGTCGCTATATCTGTATTTGAGCTCGACCAAGTTAATGTGGTTGGCAAATCGTTACTATTATCCGTTAACGTACCAGCCTTATCTAAAGTTAATTCCGCTCCTCTAGGAATAGTCGGTGCATCTGTTGTGATCGCAATACTTGATAAAATTGGAGTATCTACAGTGATAGTTATTGTATTGCTGATGTATGTGCCAGACCCCGGTAAATCGAGTGCATTGAGTTCGATGACAACAGAGTCTCCGTCTGATGCATTTTGACTAATAGTAACTAAACCAGTTGTGCTAACCGTCGCAATATTCTCATCAGCACTACTCCACACCTGTGAAGTTGACAATGTCGTACTGCCATCCGACAACAATGCAGCAATATCAATTTGTTGCGATGTACCTACCGGCACATCCGTTTCCGTAGCTGATAAGGTTAAACTTTGCAATTTCGCTTGGCCTGCCGTCACTGTCACTGTATCTGACACAAGCTGGCTTGAATCAGTTTCCACTGGTGCGGTTACAGTAATCGTTGCCTGACTACCAACACTCGCTGCAGCATCTATAGTTACTGTGCCATTACCATCAACTGTCGCTACATCTGTATTTGAGCTCGACCAAGTTAATGTGGTTGGCAAATCGTTACTATTATCCGTTAACGTACCGGCCTTATCTAAAGTTAATTCCGCTCCTCTAGGAATAGTCGGTGCATCTGTTGTGATCGCAATACTTGATAAAATTGGAGTATCTACAGTGATAGTTATTGTATTACTGATGTATGTGCCAGACCCCGGTAAATCGAGTGCATTGAGTTCGATGACAACAGAGTCTCCGTCTGATGCATTTTGACTAATAGTAACTAAACCAGTTGTGCTAACCGTCGCAATATTCTCATCAGCACTACTCCACACCTGTGAAGTTGACAATGTCGTACTGCCATCCGACAACAATGCAGCAATATCAATTTGTTGCGATGTACCTACCGGCACATCCGTCTCTGTCGCTGATAAGGTTATACTTTGCAATTTCGCTTGGCCTGACGTCACTGTCACTGTATCTGACACAAGCAGGCTTGAATCAGTTTCCACTGGTGCGGTTACAGTTATTGTTGCCTGACTACCAACACTCGCAGCGGCTAAAATCGTCACTTCACCTGTAGCATCTACTGTCGCTACGTCAGTATTTGAGCTCGACCACGTTAAAGTCGTTGGTAAGCCATTGTTATTGTCTGTCAACGTTCCCAATGCGGTAATATCTAACGAAGTACCTCTCGAAATGGTTGGGGGGGCTGTGGTAATTTCAATGCTCGAAAGTATTGGATCTCCGACCGTCAGCGTCAAAGTATCTGTAATGTAAGTTGTTGAACCAGAAAGCTCTAGCGCCTTAAGTTCGATTACAACAGTATCACCCACTGTCGCACTTGATTTAATCGAAACTAAACCGGTACTACTAACCGTCGCAATATTTTCATCAGCACTACTCCACACCTGTGAAGTTGACAATGTCGTACTGCCATCCGACAACAATGCCGCTACTGATATTTGCTGTGATGTCCCCACAGGCACATCCGTCTCTGTCGCTGACAATGTAATATTTTGCAAGGCTGCTTGCCCTACAGTTACTGTTACTGTATCCGAAACCAACTGGCTTGAATCAGTTTCCACTGCTGCGGTTACAGTAATCGTTGCCTGACTACCAACACTCGCAGCGGCTAATATCGTCACTTCACCTGTATTATCTACTGTCGCAACACTGGTATTTGAACTCGTCCAAGTTAATGTCGTTGGCAAACCATTATTATTGTCTGTCAAGGTCCCCATAGCGGTTATATCTAAAGAGGTGCCCCTCGAAATAGTTGGTGGAGCTGTGGTAATTTCAATGCTCGAAAGTATTGGATCTCCGACCGTCAGCGTCAAAGTATCTGTAATGTAAGTTGTTGAACCAGAAAGCTCTAGCGCCTTAAGTTCGATTACAACAGTATCACCCACTGTCGCACTTGATTTAATCGAAACTAAACCGGTACTACTAACCGTCGCAATATTTTCATCAGCACTACTCCACACCTGTGAAGTTGACAATGTCGTACTGCCATCCGACAACAATGCCGCTACTGATATTTGCTGTGATGTCCCCACTGGTACATCCGTTTCCGTTGCAGACAATGTGAGACTTTGCAACCTCGCTTGCCCAGCGGTTACCGTTAACGTATCACGCACGGTAACACTTGAACCAGCTGTAACCGCGGCAGAAACCGTAATTGCGGCTTGACTACCAACTGATGCCGAAGCCTTTATCGTGACCACACCATTTGAATCTACTGTCGCCACGTCAGTATTTGAGCTCGACCAAGTTAATGGTGTTGGTAGACCATTGTTGTTATTTGTTAAGGTTCCAACAGCCGCAATAGACAGCGTGGTGCCACGCGAAATTGTCGGTGGCGCAGTGGTAATTTCAATACCAGATAATAAAGGTTCGCCAACCGTCAATGTTATATTGCCTGAAATATAAGTAGATGAACCAGCTTGTGCAAGCGCTCTAAGCTCAATATCAACGCTATCACCAGCTGTCGCACTAGGTTTGAATGTGACTAAACCGCTACTATTAACGGTTGCAGTGTCCGTGTCTGAGCTACTCCAAATTTGAGACGTTAAAATGCCACTGGTTCCGTTCGACAAAGAGCCAACGGCCACAACTTGCTGAGTCGTGCCCACTGGAACTGTTGTATTTGTCGCCGACAAGGAAATAGTTTCTAGTGCCGCATTAATTACCGTAATCGTCATCGACGAACTTGTATAAACGCCAGAACCGGGGTTTATTTCAGCCTTAGCCGTAATCAATGCCTGACTACCAACGGTTGTTGCATTTAAAACACTTACAACACCGTTACTATCTACCGTCGCCGTATCAGTATTCGAACTCGACCAAATAACCCCAGATGGCGAATCACTTGTACCGTCACTTAAAAGACCAGTAATGGTTAACTGTAAGCTTAGTCCTAGCCCCAATTCTGAATCAGGTTGAACGATATCGATAGTATCTAATAATGGCGCCGCAATAGTTAATTCATATTGATCAACAATATATGTACTTGAAGTTGCTTCTTTTTTAGCTCGCGCAGTAATGGTAACCGTTGAACCGATGGCAGCAGTGTTCGTTGTTGACACTACGCCTACTGAACTCACAGTTGCAACACTCGTATTTGAACTTGACCACTCTAGGGTGGTTGGAATACCGAGGCCATTATCTGACAACATGCCAGAAACCGATAATGAAATATCTGTCCCTCTAGGAACACTCGACGAACTAGACGAAATCGTTAATGTATCAAGAACCGGAGGTAGAACTGTTACTAATATGGAATCTGTAACCAGAACACTAGAATTAGTGGTTTTTGGTGCTGATACTGTTATACGAGCTGTGCTACCTAATGTCGCACCGTTCGGTATTTCAAGGGTCCCCGTATTGCTGATCACAGCGATATCAGCGTTACTCGTCGACCAAGATAATATAGGCGCAGAGCTGCTGTCAGACATGACACTTGCCGGCACCATTGTTATTGCGGTTCCTCTTGCAACACCTATGTCACCATTTGTTATCGACAAGTTTTCCACTAATGGCGCACTCACCGATAATACGGTCGAGTTACTAATAATATTTGACGAGCCGATAAATGATGGTGCTGAAACTGATATGGTTGCTACGTCACCGATTTGTGCTGAATCTGGAACAGTAACCACCCCTGTTGTAGCGTCAATCGACATAACCGCTGGGTTTGAACTTGTCCAAGTCAAAGGCGTTGGTAACCCTAATGTGTCATCCGTTAATAACCCAACCGTAGTCAAGGTACTTGAAGTCCCACGAGCGACCGAACCACCTATTGAGTTGATCGCCAATGAAGCTAGTACTGGGTTTCCGACGGTTATCACTGACGTTGCTGTAACATCGACGCTAGAACTGAATGACTCTTTCGCTTTGGCGCTAATTGTTGCAAAGCTACCAATATTCGCCGTACTTAAAACTAACACCGCGCCGCCATTATCAACCGTCGCAACTGACGTATCAGAAGACTGCCAAGTCACTGTTGTTGGTAGATCAGTGGTACCATCAGTCATAGTGCCCGTTGGCACCATTTTTATCACAGAGCCACGTGCAATCTCACTATCTGGGTAATTTAGGCTTAGGGTATCGAGTACTGCATCTCCAACTGTAAAATCGAGGACATTACTGCTTAACAATTCATTTTCAGCATTTGTGATACTCGCGGCAATCTTTACCTCACCTAAATCAAATGTAGAAATCGTACCGTCACTTGCCGGGTCAGCCAAACTGCTGTTTGAGGTTGTCCAAGCAACGTGTTCCGTTAGATCTAAAGTCGAATTATCTGAATAAGTTCCTGTAGCACTTAGCTGTGCTGTTCTCCCATCGGGTACAGAAGTTTGATCAACTTCTATAGAAATTGCATTTAATAATGGTGAGGTTACCGAGACATCAATATCACCACTTATAGGATTGTTGTCGTCAAGTGTCCAATCAGCAGATACCGACAATAGGCCAGCGTTTGCTGTTTTCACTTGGGCATCCGACGTATTCTCGTCACTATCAACTAAAACACCCCCAGCACCAGACACTTGCCAATCTAAACCTTCAGTGAAAATAATGGATTTACCGTTTTCAGCTTTACCAATCGCGCTAAAATCTTCTGTTTGACCGGCATAGACGGTCTCTCGCACATTGGTAATGTTAATTTCAGTCAGGGCACTAACGGTGATAAATGTTTGCTTACTTATTTCAACACCGTCGAAATTATTTATCCGAGCACTTATCGGCCCAAAACCATTTTTATTCGCAACAAAACGACCACCTAGTTCCGTTCCAGAAGTCATGCTACCAATTAATAAAGCAACGTCATCACCCGGTCGACCAACTTGCCATGTAACTTCTTCGGTTAAGTCTGTACTACTGCCGTCAGAATAAAACCCCATCGCGGTAAATTGCAGTGGCAAATTGATGATAGTGGTTGGGGATAATGGTGATAATTCAAGATATTCTAATAACGGACCACCAACGACAATTGGATAGTCGACATAAATTGTTTTTGATTCGCCAAGTTCATCAATCACAAGTTCAGCAGTGATGACTGTTTCACCTTCTTCAATAGGCGTTAAAATACCAACTACATCAACCGTCGCAACTGATGGATTTGAAGACGACCAACTTACTTCACCGTTAAGACCAGAGCGGCTTTCATTCGAGTAAATACCTGTCGCTATAAGTAGATCAGGGACTCCTTTTAAAAATAATGCTTCTGGTTGTGGACTAACCGTAAAGCGCTCAAACGTCGGTGTTATTTCAATTGAACGTAAAGTTGCTGCAGAGATGCTTACTCGTGTTGTGGTAGAAATTTCTTCTTGCCCCGGCGGCGTGTACTTAGCAAAAACTTCTATTTCACCGGCAAACTTCGCATATAAATCGCTAGCATTGGTTTGGTTAAAATCAGCAATCGCGGTATTCGAAGAAGACCAAGTCACGGTATCTGTTAGTTCTAAAAATCTATCATCCGATGTATAACCAGTAGCCTCAAACGTAATAGTATCGCCAGCAACCATTTTAGTATTAGTTGGAGCAACTTCAATTAGTTCGAGTATTGGCGCACCTACTATAATTTCAGCGCTAGAGAAAATCTGATCACCATATCGATTTGCCGATGATACGGTCAATGTTACTATGTCATCTCCTTGCGTTAGCCCAGTAACTAACCCTTTTAAGTCACTATTGTTAATAATAGCAACCTCGTGCTCATCAGTATTTGGAATGCTCCAATTGGTCGTCACTTCTTTAGTTATTTCTTTTTCAGTCGTGTCGGCATATACGGCAAATGCTTTAAATTGGAACTGTGATCCTAAAGACACTATCCAAGGGGTATCACTGGTATTTGGCTCAATTCTTATAGACGTAAATACGGTTTCAATTCGATTCAACAAAATCGTTGCTGAGTGACCTTTTCCAGATATAACTTCTGTCGCTGAAATGGTTACCACTGACCCTTCTCCTGGCAATATTTCAACAAAGCCGGTGGTTGGGTTTACTTCCGCGACTTCAATATTACTACTTTGCCATTGCGCCGCACTAACATCTTCTATTTGTTTATAGCCACCATCGGAATAAATACCCCAAATATCAATTTGGACACTTTCACCACTTGGTACATTAACGCCATAACTTAATGCCGCCGGAACTAAGTTAATACTTTCTAAAACCGCAATGGTTACCGGGAAGTTAAGAGGTTGTGATATCACAATATTATCAGCGTTAGTGATCGACGCCGTTACGACAACGTCCGCTTCACTCGAGTTCGCAGCAAAGACTCTGCCTGCGCCGCTTCCAGCTTCAACAATACTTAACACATTACCATCGGACGTATCCCACGTTACCTTACTAGAAATATCCTGAGTAGACCCATCACTATAGTGACCAATCGCCTTGAAAACACCACTTTGACCTTTCGCCAATTGGCTAATTAGCTCATCTCCGATACCGTCTTTATTAGAATCGTAATAACTTTCGATCTCGATAGTTTCTAAGAGTGGAGGCGAAATTGAAAATGCAATATTTTGGTTTGTTTCAACATTGTTGTAGTTAACATCGATAAATGTCGCATTTAATGTGGCGTCACCTTGCAGTATAAGATCTAACGTATTAGCTAATGCAGAGTTAAACCCGATAAAACTTTCAAACTCAGGCGCAATCGACCAACTGACATAGTCACTTATATTACGTGCAACCCCATCAGAAAAATTACCAATTGCTTGAATAGATTGTGTATAACCTTGCCATAAGCCTTTTTCTTCGGGCAGTACTATACTGAATGAATCAAGTTTAGCAGGTACAACATTAACATTGATTTCATCAGAGACGATACCAGCATCACCTTCCACCGTGGCAGAAACGGTTAATGTACCAAGTGCGTTGGCTGTCGAATTAGCTTCGATGAAAAAACCATCTACCGCGACGATACTGACCAAGCTGTTATTTGACGATGTCCAAACGACATTGGTTTCATCACGTTGGGTGCCATCGGTGTATAATCCTACAACTCTGACCGGCGTGCGGACACCTTTAGGAATCGAAAGTAACTCATTTTGCCAAACATTCTCGTCTGTGGCTTCAATGGTTATCTGAGTCAATAGTGCCGAGGTTGTTGACACAGCAAACCCCGTACTTATAATATTTTCACCAATATCATTGACTAATGACGCTGTTATTAGAGTGTCCCCAACACTGCTAGCAATTAGTTCATTTGGGTTGGACGAATTGAAACTCGCAATGGTTTCACTAGCTGAGTTCCAGGTAACTAACTCGGTAATATCCTCTCGAATATTATTTTGAAAATTCCCCATAGCCCGCCAAGTAGAGATTAAACCTAAAGCATAACGCTCTATTACTGGTTCAACGTCAATTGACAATAACAATGGTTTATTAACAACGAGTGGCAGTGTGCCTGTTATTTGAGTCTCGCTGCGATTCATCTTCACAACGGTTAGGTCGACAGTACCTACTTCAAAGGTGTCGACCTGAAACTTTTCACTTTCTTGGTCGTAACTCGCAGTGGCGATATCGGATTGCGATGATGAAAAGACTAACGTTTCATCTGTGGTGATATCAGCGACATCCAAATTTGAATATAAAGCTTCGACGACAAAAAATTCGGTTTTATCAATTGCGATTGTCAATGGTTCAGTTTTTAAGGTGTCATTAATGGGTTTTATTGTTAAACCATCCACGACTTTCTCTTCAACATTCAGTGAAAAACTCGCTGCCGTGATTGAACTCCCGTAACCGTTATCAATCGATGCGGTAATTGCCGTGGTACCAACTTGTGTTGTTTGGAAATTACCAAACTCATCAAATGTACCAATCGCTGGACTATTATGTTCCCACTGAACCAATGAGGACCTGTCAATTTTTGTATTGTCAGTAAATGTTGCTGTCGCTTGCATCACTATCTGACGACCTAAAGGCGTCGATGCTGTGCCCGTTATTTCCAAAGAAACAATAGCAGCTGGCGTAACTTCAATCGTTTTTGTTGCTAGTAACTGCTCACCAATGCCATTATTAATCTTAGCTGAAACAACAACCTGACCTTTAGATAGAGATGATATTTTGCCGGTCGCGTCAATTTGAGCCACCGATTCATCATCTACGGACCAACCAATACCTTCTAGTAACTGGCTTTGAGAATCGTCACTAAATGTACCAAATAACGTCAATTCTATGCCGTTACCCAGAATAATTTGCTCGTTATTGGCTTCAATATCGACTTGTTGTAATAACGGATCTATCGACTCTATGGTAATCGACGTTTTATTTTGACTATTTATTGCGTCAATTGTAAAAGTAACGGGCTTTAATATGGTGATTACATTTTCGTACCCTTGTTCAGACTCTAATGAAGCAACGCTTGGATCACTCAACGTCCAAGTATACTCGTCCGCTTGAAAGCTTTGATTATCGCTCGACAATGCCGCGCTAAAATCCTTTAGCCCCGTATCCTGATTGTAAATTGCAAGTGCGAATTTATCGCCTTTTCTAATGCTAGATTCGTCTCCTACTCTCACCTGTAAAGGCTCTAAGCGAATTTCATAATTTGAATTTAACGGTTCTTCTGTGACATCACAGGCCGCCAACAGCAAAACAAAACCGTATAGCAAGTAACGAGAACAATTGGTTAGTAATTTAAACAAATTCATCTTCATTCTTTTAATTTACACTCATCTTGCGACAGCATGACAAAGTCCCTTTAAATTGTTTTACTAATAAGTTTCAAACTTAATGTTGTATTCTATTTCTTTCGCGTTTTCAGGCATTTCCGATACCATCTGGCGATAAGCATCACCTATCTTATAAGACAAATAAACTGTGGTGTCTGGCCAATATCGAGTCACCGTAATAATCGTATCTTTTGCTTTCCAGCTATATTTAACTTCACCAAAATTTAGGTCACCTTTCGATTCAAAAGGTAATCCATATTTATCATTAATTAACTCTATAATTTGTAGCACATAGTTTGGCGCATTGTGGGATGGGAATCGATATTCTAATGATGCTACCTGGTCGGTTTGCAAGCTATAACCAACAAACAACCTATCTGTACTTTTTAGCAACTTAGACGACTCGTATATATCAAACCAATAATTATCTTGTTCTCTAAGTGGGTTAGCAAAATTACTCTTGAGCCTTTGCCTTAAGTTTTTTCGCGTTGTTGAAGCCAATGTCCCACCATACAACACCAGAGATGTTTTTAACGTCTCTAACATTTTTTGTAAAAATGGTAATCGTTGCTGTGAGGGTAAGTAACCTTGTTCAGCCGCTTTGGTGTGCCAAAATAACGCACGTTGAGTGTCCATAGGTGTCGCAATACCCTGCTCATACATCAAGCCTAGGTTATACTGAGCGTCAATAACACCTTGATTAGCAGAATTTGTATACCACTTAAAAGCTTCTTCATTATTCTGCTGAACACCAATGCCAACCCTGTAAAGGGATGCTAGGTTACTTTGTGCTGCCGCATGATTCTGTTCAGCCGCTAAGGTGTACCATTTTGCAGCTTGAGTAAAATTAAAAGTTTTTGAACGACTTTGCTTATAGAGCGCCATCAAGTCAGATGATAATGGCACTTTGTCTTGTTGATTTAATAGTCCATAACTAAATTGGGCTCCTGCATGACCCTTTTTCGCAGCTGATAGCAACCAACGGATGCCCTGATCAAGATTTTGTTCAATTTTGACACCTGATACATAAGCTCTGCCCAATTCAAATTGCGCATCTACGTAGTCTCTATTCGCAGCCAACTTTAACCAAAGTATGCCCTGATCATAGTTTTCTTCAACACCTAAGCCATTCATAAACATCAAGCCAATATAATATTCAGCTCGAGGATCTTCTTCTTTTGCTAATGGCAACCATTCAACAAGAGCTCTTCTATAATTTTTATCATTATAAGCAATGAGCCCCTGGTCGAAGTCGCCTTCAAATCCTAGGTCATACAAAGGAGCAAGAGATTTAAAGTCTGGCATCACTTTTGTGAATGAACCACCTTTCCCATCCGCTTTGCCAAATTTGGGCTGCTCTGAATCAGATTTTTTCTTGTCCGAGCCTAAATCCAATAGTGGCACGCTATTTAATGAACAACCATGAATAGCCAATATCGAAGCTAAAATTATACTTTTCTTTAACGACATAGTTTAATGACTTATTTTAGTTGAAATCTTTGCTGTTAATACCTAGCGACAACTTCCACTGGATATCCCGACTGACGTGATCGCATTGTTGTAAAAAAGACAAAAATGCAGCGCTATCACTCATTTCTTGTTCTTTAGCAACGGCAATCCCCTCACCTTTTATCCTACGAATTTCAGCTAAATGTTGGGTCAATAATCGATAATCTTTGGTGTCAGCTTGCTCTTGCTCCTGTGCATTCACATCTTCTAACAATGCTTGAATTCGTTGTAATCGAGCAGCTTGCTTGTCTTTTTCATACGTTTCATTAATGCCTATCCAACGTGAACGAACATTCCAAATAATGATAATGGCAAATAATAAAAACCACTTCATACTCCAAAGTAACAGTAGTGAGTCAAATAACGCCGTTTTGAAACTGCCATACGGATTAAAACGTCTTTTCGTTACATCATGTAGCAACAGTTGGTCAGATTTCCCCTCGCTCTCTTTTAACCATTTAGATAATAAAGGGAATTTTAATGTGAAATTTTTTGTCTCCATAACATCAATCAGCATGTTCACTATATCTGATGATAAATCGAGTCGACTCACCAGCCATACATTCTCTGAAACGGTTGGTAACCATTTGTCTGGCATTGGACCAAAAGATGAAGGATAAACCCCCATAGCAAAATTAGCATTTTGGTAAAGATTGTTACGTTCGACAAATCCCTCGGCCGCATCAATAGATATAAGGCTGAAATTACCGCTGCTCATTAACTTCTTCATATAGGTATCGTTAACACTGGTGCTAATGATTGCACCATCTAAGTTACGGCCTTCGAGTAAATCAAGGTGCGACACTTCAGTATTTAATAGCGAGGACTCTTCAATTTGATAATGTTCTAATAGTTTATAAGCGGCTTTTCTGTGATCACTTTTTAATCCGCCTAAAGAAATTCGCTTGCCTGACAAGCCATAAATGGAACGAATGCCGGAATCGACATGAACAACAATGTGCAACAAATGTTTTTCAATTGGTGCGATGACCGCTAAGTTTGTCATATCCGTAGCACTTGGAGAAATTAAAGCTACATCGGCTTTTCCTGACTGCAAAGCTCCTCGGTTGATACCTGAAGAACCACTCTCAACCAATTCCACTTTATAATCAGAACGTGTTTCAATTGCTTGTTTCAATTCTTTGCCAATTTGAAATAAATAGCTCGTCCTTTCACCAGACGCGACCCGAATCACGGTGCTGGAATTGCTTTTATAATACCCTACATAAATGACCCCAATTATAGCGACGATCATTAATGACCAGCTAATAAAAGGCCTAACGTTATATAAGTTCATAAACTATTCCCTTTGAGTTATGTAAGTACCTATTTAAGATACTGATTTTATTCTAAAACGATAATATTGCTTTAAGGCCACCATCATTTTAATAATTTGATTTACCAATATTATCTTTTTATAAACATTCTTATTCTAAATTAAGCCAAAATCATTACTTTAACTTGCGAAGGGCTTAACGTCGCACCAAAAGAGCCCGGCATCATGCCATTTTGACCTGACAAACCGAGCATTTTATTGGAAGGTAAACCACCAATAAAAGTTTTCACACTACCTAGCAATTGCCTTTGTGGCCCCATAACCATGCCAGATAACGGATTCATCATTAGTCCAGCGTTATCACCATTACTCATTGGAGTAATAGTTAACATATTATGATTTGGCATAGCCAAAGTTAATACTTTTACCTGCGATGGAATACCCATCGCTGTCACCGCAATATTAGGATAAGGCAACGGTGTTGGAATTGGCCCGACCGGTGAAGGTATGGGCGTTAAACACACGTCTGGAAAAGCCATATTCATTGCCGGCATCTGTGTTGTCGCGAAAACCATTCGATTGTTATCCTTTATCCCATATGGATCCGTTCACCATCAATTTTCATATCTTTCTCGGCAGTAATGACTGCATGTTGCGAACGAATTGTGGTGGTAGATGACACATTTTGCACGTAATTTTTACTGTTTTTCTGTTCAACACCTTCAACGTTTGAAAAGCTATTTTTAACCGTTTTAATCAATTTATCAGCTACCGAGGTAATTAGCTCTGATAATGTTTGAATTGAAGTCCATTGTGCCTTTAAATTTTTTCCCGAAACTTGCATTTCAGTACTATATACTTGAGTGCTATTTGCCGTAATGTTTAAATCTTCTGACACAATGCTATGTTGTCTTGTCGCGGTAAGTTTTATATCTCGGTGGCTCGAAAATGTTAAATCGCCTTGTTTTGTTTCGACTTTCAGGCTTGCAGGAAAACTCAGTTTGGCATCTTGGTTATCTGGCCTTTCGATTACCGCAATAATATGGCTTTGCTTACCATCAACGTTAATTAAAACTTTATCTCCGGTTTCGGGTTGAACAAAACAACTGAATGCGAGTTGAGCGCGATACGCCCCCCTATCTGATAAAACCATATATTCACGATTAAACCCCCCCTGTATGACAGCGTGTTCAGTAAACCCTATTTTAGCTTTTAAATCACTCGATAACGGTATATTCATAACATTCTCTTATTTTGCAGCCCATTGTTCCGCTTTTAATTTTGTTTCGTCAGTTTCTAAAGCTAACTTTCGGCTCGCACCTTTCCAATTGGTTTTCTGCTCTTGTATTTCATGCAAATTAGTACGATACAAACTAGTATTCGACATATCCGCCTCGTCGAGAATAGCATGGCTAAATTCAACATATGTTAAATCTGCTCCACTAAATACAGATCCTGTGCAATCTGCTTTTTCAAACAGTGCCTGCTCAGCTTTGATTTTAGTAAAGTTAACCTTAGTTAATATGGCTTCTTTTAGCAAAGCCTGTGGCATATTTGCATTTTCAAAATTAGCAAATGACAAGTCTGCTTCGACCAAGTTAGCCTGAGCCAATATCGCGCCGCTGAAATTGGCACTCGTCAATTTTGCTTGCATAAAACCGGCTTGCGATAAATCTTTATTGCTAAAGTTTGTATCTGATAAATCGCATTGCTGAAATTGTGGTTTAATAAATCCTACTTTTGTAAAATCAAAACCTGCGAAATTCGCTTTCATGAAAAACGGCAATTCCCATTGAACTTCATCTAAATTAATAGCTTCAACTAAGGGCTCAAGAAAATTAACACGAAACGCCGTTGAGCCTGCCCAACTCGTTTTTGAAAGATCAGCATTAATAAACGAACTTTGATTTATTTTGCAACCTAAAAATTTAGCGCCAGCTAAAACCGAGTTGACAAAATTCGTATTCTCCAAATTAGTATTGGAAAAATCACTCTCCGCTAATTTTGAGTCGACAAAATTAGCTAACCTTAAATCACAGCCCACCAGCGACATTCCATTTGCCTCTGCTTCTATAAAGTTGGCTAGTATGAGGTTTGCGCCATCAAGCTTTGCATTGCTAAAAGTACAGTTAATAAAGTTACACTCTTTTAACTTAGCTCCGGATAAATTTGCCCTTGAGAAGTTTACCGACTCAAAACTGCCGCCCCCTAAGTCCACGCCTTGATAATCACCATCGGACAAATCAACACCGTCAACAATAGGCTTGCCACCTTTTACTGCATCAATTAGTTCCTGTTTCAACACAGTTTATGGCCTCCATTCTTTCAGAATAGTCTGGTCAAGATTTGCGCCTGAGTATGTGTTGTTTCCTAGGGTGCTGTCTAAAAAGTTAACACTGTACAAATTGGCTTTAGAGAAATCGGCACTAACTAAATAAGCCTTGTACATTGAGCCCTCCATTAAATTGGTCGCTTTAAAACTTGCCCCTTTACACTGGCTCTGCATAAACTGGGTTCGATACGCTTTTGCCCCCTGAAAACTCGCATTATCGAGCTGCGATCCAGAAAAATCGGCTTCGTCTAGCTTCGCTTGGTCAAATTTGGCATCAACCAATTGATTCTCTCTAAAACAAGCTCGACTGCCATCGATTCCGGTAAAGTCACTGCCATTAAGTTCACAGCCACCAACAAATCGAACATTTATCATCTGCGCTTGTTGGAAATTATTATTGTTTGAGATTGCTTTTACAAAGTTAACACCATCTAAAATAGCTTTAGTAAAATCACAATCAACAAATTGGCCTTCGACAAAGTTCGCTTCAGCAAGATCCGTTTCAATAAACTCACAATTTCTAAATACCGGATTAACAAAGTTGCACTTTTTCAATTCCGAGCCATTAAATATGGTTTGTTCAAATGTGGTATCTAAAAAATTACCTTCAGCCATTGGACAGTTAATTAACTTTGCTCTAGTGAAATTCGAACCGCCTAATTGGCAACCCGCCAAATTAGCATCCGTGAAGTCTGCATCGGTTAGGTTAGCGGCACCGATATTGGCCCCTTGGCAATCGGCATTCCGTAAAATGGCATTCTCTAGATTTGCGCTAGCCAAAATAGCTTTACTTAATTTAGCATTGGTCAAATTGCAATTGGCGAAATTTACACCTTCTAAATAACAATCTGACAGGTCAATCCCGGTCAAGTCCTCTCCAGATATGTCTATACAAGCATAGTCACCACTTACTAACGATTCGCCACTTTTAAACTGTTGAAGAAACTGCTGTTTCAGGTTTTGTTCTTTTTCTGGATGAGGTGAGCGCATTTCTCCCATAAGGTGTGCGCCCATTAAATAGGTTTCTTTATGTTTAATCCCGGCCTCAATGATTTGCTGTTCGAGTTTCTCTGCATCAAAATCAACTTTGGGTATTTCAGACTCTGGGATGCCTGCTCCGCGTAATTCAGAAATTTGTAACTCTGCTTCCGAAAGTTGTTGCCGTAATTCAGAAAGTTGTGGCGACATATCAAGTCTAGGCCACATTGGAGGCATATCCATTTCAGTCATTATTTGTTCGATTTCAGATATCGCTGGTGCAAGTGCCTCTGCATCACTGCTCTGTTTTATAAGCTCGAGTTCTTTCTCTATATGTTCTCTTGTTTGCTGCTTTGCATTTTCAACCATTTGTTCTTGATAAGCTTTAATTTCGTCTAATACAGTCAAATCTATATTAAAAATATCTATGTTGTCTGGCTCTGTTAGAATGCCTGGCATCATCCGCTCTAACATTGCTTCGATTTGAATTTGCTCATCGGCTTTTTCAGGATTATTGATTTTTTCTAAATACGGAGTCGGGTCGACACCCGCCACTTTGCACTGCTCAATTACTTTGAGTTTAGCGTCCTCTATTTTATTCGATGCGTCTAATAGACTGCGCTCGCCAAATGATTCCAAATTATCTTTTGCTAGTAACTCTAATGGAAAATCAAAGTCTTCTTGAATCTGCTGAAAGCCACACTTCATGCCTTCGGCAATTAATGGAGCGGAAAACAAAGCATATTTATAACCATGTTTGAGGTCTAGGCGCTTTGTTAATTGATCTTGATAATGGGCTAATGTTCTAGGCGTATCTTTGCGATTTTCACAGGCCAGTAACAAGGCTTTTATATCCGAACCAATATCTGAATACGCTGCAATCGTCCCCCTGTATATCATCACACCTAAATCGGAGTTAGGAAACAAGTATAAAGTATCAAGTTTGGTTGGGATTTCTTTAAACTGAATTTCCATCTTTCCAGTGGCATTGCCACTATTGTCAACAACTGGCACCTGCTGATTAACAAAAGCACGTCCATAAATGGGTGGTAAAGTACCCGACAACTCTTGGTGTTTGGCATGCATATTAGTAATCGAAAACTGCTCATCTCCATTAAAAAAACCGTCGAGCCACTGGTCTTCCGCCGCATCATTAAAATAGAGCCAGTTTACGTCGTCCGGTAATCCCGGCATGCGGGTTTCAATGTATTTTTGGTCAAACGTTCCTGCCTTTTCTACGCGCGGAGTGTTCATGATATCTATACGGCCAAAACTGGCAGGTTGCGGTTTTGAGCCCGGCGAGGTAATTAGATTACTCTTATATTCAATATTAGGCAAAAACTGACGCTCGCCAAAATCGGTTGTCACTTCTATCGCGCCTTTCCCGCCAGGGTTTGGCTTAAACCCTTCACCACCGAAGGCTTTTTGGTACGTAATTGGCATTTCTGTAAATAGCTCTGGCGAGCTCGGAGTAATGCCCGCACCTAATAATTTATACCAATGCCGGTCGCCAAATATTGCCAGCTCTTTTTCAACGGCGGTTTGATAGGTCCCTTGCTTTGTTTTGCTTTTGACCGTCAGCTTAACAGAGCCTGCTTCAACTTTTTGATTATTCGGTGGAATAAAACTCCCCGCTACTAAAACTTCACCAACCTCTTTTGGCATCGCGGCATCAAAGATTTCCCCATCTAACTGCTCACCAATTACTTCCCACAACTTTTGTTCAAGTAATATTTCACCATTAGTAAGAGAGAAACCAATGGGAATAGAGACCGTAAACAAGTTTTTTTCCAAATAGGAAAAAGATTTATACAAAACACCAAGTTGAAGCGGCTTTTGAATTTCCATTATCTAACTCAATAATCTTATAAGGCCTGAGCCAATATAGGCGCCAGCAGTTTTGATTCCCGCACCTGCAGTCTCAATTTTTGTCGCCGTAGTACTTAGATTAGAAACTGAGTTTTTTAATTCTGTTAGCTTTGTTTTTATTTGTACAGCATCAAATTCAGTTGCTGCAGTCAAGCTAATTTCGGCCCTAATACCAGCACTAATGTCAGCCCTCAGTCCAGTAACAACGTCGGTGCATGCAGCTACATCAAGAGAGAATCGTGCAGCAATACAAATATCATTTTTAAGCCCTAAAAATAGATCGCTTGTTGCCGCTAAAGACATTGTCGACGAAGCTGCGAATTTGAATTCACTAGTCCCGCCCATAAAAAATGTGTCATCCCTGCCCCATTGTTTGGTGTAACTATTCCCCATAACGACATCATACGTATCTCCATCTGTGTAGCTCGCTGCATTGCCGTAAGTCTCAGAATCTGAATTACCCACAGTTATTGAAATGTCATCGCCATTTTTATAGTTATAAGAATTGCCAATTTCCTTGCTCGCAGAGGTTGTGCCTCTTGATAGAGTAAAACCATAATGCTTAGAAGTGATATCTCCATATCTCGGCCCACCTGGAGAGGCTTTATCATGAGCATGCGTTGCATTAATAGTTTCTGTATTGGAATTAATTAAACTTTCAACATAACCATTACCGAATGCGTAATCAGCTGGATCACTACACCATTCAAATCGACGACCATGGTGGTATTCATATTCATCCCCCCACTTCATCTCAACTATTTGATTTTCTGGGTCGATTGCGCGAGTTTCATCGCCCCAGTTATACAAACCGGTAGTACCGTCTGCTAAGTGATCTGGATCGGTATTTAACGCATTTGAAATTGCCGACATGTCTGCACCAAAATACTCTTCATTGTCATCAATGCCATCTTCATTAATATGAAATTCGTCCCAACTATTACCGAAATCAAATATCTTGTCAGCGCCATAAATATATTCATTTCCTGAAGACCAAACATAGCGCTCGCCAATTCGACGTTCGATAACAAAGTTACCGGCCAATTCATCTTCTCGAGTCATCGCGCCATCTTCTGGGAAAGTAGATGGTAGGTTTAGAAAATGACTTGGTAAATCCCCAGAAGAAGTCGCCGTTTTGCCATCGGTTGAATAACCAGTTACTTTTTCACCTTCGATTTCTTCAATTAACTTTTTAAATTTGAAAGTAAAAACAGCTTGTTCATCAACAATATCATTGCCTGATTTTAACGAACCACTTTCAGTGTTTGAACCTGAAGCGGCATCAAGCGAAGCATTCGCGCTATTGCTGTCCTGGTCACTAATATTAACTACCGTACCTGACCCATCTTCAAAATAGTAATTACTAACACTAACAAAGCTCTGGTAGCCACCTTTGACTTCTTTACGCTCCATTCCCGTCGTCATCAATACCCAGCCATCGCCGGCGTGGTTGGGCGCACCTAAATGCATATAGGTTTTGTTGTCTCCGGTTTGTAATTTAATGCGGTTTTTACCGTCTTGATCTTCCAGTTCAATTTTATTACCAGAGCCCGTTTTAATTAAGCTGTTGGTTTGGTTATCCGCTGTCGTAATACTTGGTTGTGAGGCATTTGGCACAGTGCCCGCGATAACAGGTCGGTCAGGATCGCCACCAATAAACGTGAGCAATACTTCAGTACCCTTTCTCAAAGGGAAACTCATACCTTGTCCCTCGCCACCATAGGGTTGACTCATTCGGATCCAATGGGACGATTTTCCGCCGTCACGATTCAACCGGTCAAAAGGTAACGTAACTCGGTAGCGGCCTTCTTCGTCTAATTCGGCATAATGACCATCACCTTCCGCATCAACAAAGGCGTTTAATGTGCCATGAATTTCTGGCTTAGTAGTAACTTGACTGCTCCGATATTGAATGTCGGCCGGAATTGCGGAAAACGTATTTTGATATACGACGGCTTCACCTATGTCTCCGTCTGCGTAGTGCAATAGACTTGGGTTCTTTGCTTCGTGTTCAATGTTAAGCAGTAAATAATCTTGATTACAACTCGTTCTAAAATGCCCTTCAAGCGTAAATTGATGCCCTGATATCAATCTAATAACGGTACTTTCACCATAATACACCGACTTTGTGCTACTAATTTCTTCGGCTCGAATTTGAGCAAGTTGACCACCTTCTTCAGGGGTTTGTATATTTTGTCCCCACACATAAATCTCACTCGATGGATTAGCAGATTCATCAACGATAAACTCGCCTTTGATATCGACCGAGGGTTTATCATCGTTGTAATCTTTCAATAATACTTTGTGGGGTAATCGTTTCTTTTGATTGATAAAACTAGTGATTGTATTTGCTAAAGCGTTTATTTCTAATGAGGCGTTTGGACTATAAGTTACATCACTGTTTGTAATATCTTCCTGCGTTTGCAATGAATCACAGAACACTAACTTTTCACCTATTTCACCCTGGGTGAAATAATAATAAATGCCATCGCGTTCCATTAATCTAGAAATAAATTCTAGGTGGCTTTCATTATACTGACACTTATAAGCCCAATTTCGATAATTACCTTGTAAGCCCGAAAGGTCGTAATCTTGCGTGGTAAATCCAGCCTCTTGGAGTACCATTTCTATTATTTCTTTAATATTTTGATCTAAATAGATTTCATTCGTGTGAAACAGTGATAATTCCCAAAGTTTCGGCACCAATTTGGCTTTATATAGTGTCTGGTTGTTAACCTGAGAAACTGCATCACAATGGGAAATTATTCCTTGGATGACTCTTTCTTCGTTACCCAAAGTAATGGTCAACGACGCTTGTGTCTCAAGAATCTTGTCGATATCAATATCGGGATTGACAGACAATAACTCAATTTCAAACTCATATAGACGAGAAATACCTTCTGTCCCTTTAAAAGACAACACTTGAACCTTGTCGTCTGGAGACAGAGCATTGTGTTCGAATGAAAACGCTATTGTATTGTCCACTGCTTAACTCCTAAAAACCTAAAACGCTAAACCACAATAATAGTAAATTTATAGCAAATTGAGGGTTGTCACTAACACATCTTCAACACCGTCTTTCTTACCATCTGTATGATCTTGTTCTTGCAATAGCCACGTGTCGTATCCTAATTGCCCCCATTGCTTTTCACCTAAACGGATACCTTTGGCCGCCTTTGTAATCAACCCTATTTTGATGTCGACTTCAAGAGGTCTATCAATATACGTTTTTACTAACGCAATAAAGGCCTGCCAGCGATTTTTATTATTAACTAGCTGCTCAAATGTGCCCTGTGACAAAGGTCCCAAATGAATAATTATTTTCGAGCTATTATCTATCACTTTATCGCCGACCAATGCCGAACATCCCAATTCACATGAATTAACACCGAGTGAAGATAAATGTTGAAGAGGCACTATCACTTGTCGTTCGACATATTGTTCTACAGACACATCCACTTTTAACTCAGCTAAATAAGTTTCAAGTAACGACTTTAACCCTTGAGCGGAACGTTGCTTACTTGCCAGTAGCCCCGAGAACTTTAACAGCATGTCCGGGGTTATTAATTTTTGTTGCAAGCTAACATCACTAGTGCCGATTAAGTGATGAAGCAACTGACTAAAGTCACGCTTTTGAAATTCGACAACCTGACTAACCGCGTTGTACTTTTTCTGTGCTAAGGCAAATAGTTGATATAACCGCTGATGAACTATGTCTAAAAACTGCCGAGCTGTAGTTTGCTCTTCTTGCTCAAATTGCAATAATTCTTCGGTATAGAAGCTAGGCAATGGAGATGACGAACCGTACAAGCCAAGTATATTGGTTACAACTTCAAATTCTCCATATGAATTTTTTGTAACCGAAACAATCTCACTTCGACTAATTTGCATTGAAAGTGCTGGACGTACTCGTATTTTTTTTAGCGGATCTTCACCACTTGCCTTCACAATTGCATATAAATTAGTTAGCAATCGTTCGAAGGTAAATGATTTTGGTGACGTTAAAATTCGCTCTTCTACTGAAGGGCTCGTTTGCCTAATTGTGCTGGCCACTTGATCACCTCCCCACTAAAAAAGTCTTCCATTACAAATTCGCTATAAACGTTAATAGCCGCAGTACTAGCAAAAAATTTATCAAGAATAGAGCCGAACAAAAAGCGATCACCGAGGCTTGCAAAGTTTTCGGGTTTTACGGTCACCATAATATTCTGACCATGTACAAACGCATTGTTAAAGAGTCGTTCTTCCCGCTTAATTTTAACTTCTGTAATCGCTTCTATTTTCTTTTCATTTAACAAACGCTGACTTTTTGCCTTTGCGTCTGGTGAAATGTACTGCTGTAAAATTGATTTTAATGTAGAGCTGTCGGTGATTGATAGGTAGTTTAATGATAAATGTGAGATCAACTGCCAAAGCATATCACCGTCTAATGGAATTTTTCGACTTGTTGTCGGTGATGTAATATTTTTAAAGGTCGCTAGCTCTGGAGTATTTGAGGTTGCTACACCGATGTCCCCAGTATGTAATTTGTCAGCTTGATTGCCATTACTGCAGGTGAGTTTAGCTTTTAGTATTTCGTTATTGGCAATCGGTGTATTTGGATCAAATGCAAGTTTAATATACGTATCGACTGATGGCTTATGAATATTTTTATATACCAGTTCATAAACAGATTGAGTGCTGGTATTGACCTGATGACCCCCGAACAATTGATATTCTCTAGATTGCTCTACCCCGCGGGCATTACTCTCCACTTGCTCAACTGCATATATTTCATGATTCGCTTTATTAGAGCCGGTATTTGGTAACAACTGATACTCATTTTCAGTAGGAGAAATCAGTACCGAATGGGATTCGGCTTCAAATAAATTAACAGCTGGTGTTACGTTTAGCCAAAAATGCTCTTTTGATAATTTTGGTAACTCTATATTCGCCTTACGCATCGAAATATTAATACTAAACCGGGTGCCAGCCCCACGGTCCCGCCATTGAGACAAGTCGATATCAATAAACAAAAACTTTTCAGGAAATAGGAAGTAAGTTTGAAGTAAATCATATGCAGGCATCAACCCAGGAGGTTGAGGATAAATACTGGTTTGGTTTTCTATTCCACCAGGTTGCACAACGTCAACAGGCAATGAAATATCACCACTAGAGGACATTGTTACTTCTTTAATTTGATTAACGAGCAGGTAATATAAATCACATGCTTCTTCGTATTCACCACCTATATAAAGTCTTATCTTATCAAATGGCTGCTGATCAAGGGTTGTGTTTATTAACTCGAATTGCAAACTAAAATTCAAATCGCCGTCACGACTTTTTTCAACAACGTCAATTAGGTTTATTGGTAATATTTCTATTTTGTCGACCGTTTTAAATCGACAGCTTCCTAAGTCACTTTCTTTTGAATCAATGTAAGTCCCCGCATTCACCGCAAGTGGTTTTGCTAAACTTGGCTTAGGTTTAAAAGCGATCATTGTGGCGCTTGGCATTGGGCGAATATATTGTGGACAGACTAATTGCGCCAAACTGTGTAAAAACTTTGGAAACTGGCTGTCGAGTTCCTGGCGAATATTTGCGGTTAAAAATGCCACACCTTCTAAAATAAGTGTCGCATCAGGATCAGCGTTCGCACCAGTCAATGCCCGAGTAAGTGCAGGGTTGTCGCGTGAGAAGTCCTTTGCTATTGACTTCAATAGCCTCAATTCTTGTTTGTAATAATTAGTTAACACAACACATCCTAGTTGACGCTATCAAATTGTAAATTGCCGTTAGCTAACACGGCGCCAGTAAATGTGATGTCAGTCACTTCTGCATCTTGAAAAATAGAGCCACTGATCTCAAACCTAACTAACAAATTATCTTCCTCGTTAATTTGCATTTTAATCAAAGGCTTTGTTAATCGCGGTTCATATTGATGGATTTGAGCCAACATTCTTTTTACTATCAGTTGCGGATCTGGTGGTCTGTTACCAATAACTTGGGTCGCATCACCTAACAAACCATATTCTTGGTCAACTTCGACTGACCCTAACGGGGTATTAAACAACTTTTCCAGATGATTCAAAATCGAACTTTTTACAGAGATCCGTTTAGTATTCGCTCTTTGTTCACTTTCTAAATCAAGGGAAGCTAGTCGTTCAAATAATCGTAGATGACTCATAATATTTAGTCGGCTCCTTTCGCTTGGGTTTCGTATTCCACGTCGCCGTCGCTGCCATAACTCCATATTATTTTTTCGTAACTAATGGTCAAATTTTCCATTAAACGATATCCGTCATGCTGGGTATCGTATAGATGTGGCGACCAAGTCTCTATTTTGGTCAACAGTGCGTTTTCCAATTTAATACGATACATTAATTCTCGGTCACCTACTGTCGTATGGACATACCAACTTAACACTACTTCACTGAGGACTTCTCTGTTATCAAGGGCTTGCGCCAATTTAGGGGTGCTTTTGTCCACCAACTTATTAATCTGTATACCTCTATGAACAATCTGCCCTGAAGATACCTGATTATTAGCGGAACGGGGGATTTCTATTTGGTGATCAAATTTTAATACTTCAATCTCCGTCTCGTTACCTTCGTAACGTGAACTCCCTTCTATAACCCCTTGAATATCACCTCGTAGAGTTAAAAATCCAATCATTGCCATGTCGATTTCCTTTGCTTAATCTACGTTCATCGTGAGACTTAAACTGAAGTCTTTACCCATAAATCGTAAATGAGGCACGATCGTTAGGTCTAAAGATTGTTCACCATTAATATCTGGTGCAGATAAAACAACTTCAGCTTTTTTTAGTGGCTTTCGAGCTCGAATTGCCTCTGCAGGATTTTCAACGTCTGACACATAACGTTTTAACCATTTGTTTAGTTCTGTTTGTACTTGGATCAAACTTTTCTGGACCCCAATTGACTCCCTTTGCACTACCTTCAAATAGTGCACGATTCTTGAAACGATAAATATATAAGGGAGTTGTGCTTCCACTTGAGAACTAAAATTTTCACTTGGATCTAGTGATTTATGAGCCGAGAAATTCCCCCACCGAACTGACGCTGAAGAGGTAAAGAATAAATTCTGTTGGGCTTTATTGTAAGCCAGCGTTAAAAAGCCTACATTCGCCAAATCCATCAACTGCCGCTCAGAAATCATGGCTTCAATCATGTAGTTTGGAAATAACTGCTTAGACGTATCGGTTGAGTGGTACATATCAACACTACCACCGACGTGACCCGTTAAGTCAGTGCAAACGGCATATTTAGCGAAACTATTAATCAGGCATTTTGCAAAAGCAAACGAGGCATTTCCTAACAAATTTTGGTTTACATTCTCTGCCACGCTTTCTGAGTATGGAATTGCGTCAATTTCTCCGGCTCCAAGTTTATAAGCCTCTCGGAGCTTAACTCGTGGTAATGCTAAACCAATATATGCTGAATCTAATGTTTTTTGAAATGATCGCCACTTAATGTATCGAGGTGAAGACATCAACTCAGGGATGTCACTGATAATCTCTAATTGACTAAAATCCTCTTCATTGAAAAATTTAGGTGAAGCACCTGCGATAAATGGCGCATGAGCTAGTCTACATACCTTCGCGATATTTTTGAGAAGCTGTAAGTCTTGACTACCCGCAGAAAAATAGTAATCAGCAATAATTGCACTATAAGGCTGACCACCGTATTGAGCATACTCTTTTAGATAAACGGCATCATACAATACTGTATCTTGTATTTCTCTATTGGCTTCAAAATCCTCTTCTAAAGACGCCTTACTTATGTCGAGTATTTCGATAACGCAACTTTCTGCCAGCTCTTCAGAAAAAACTAGGCGATATAGGTTTCGCCATATCGATTCGAGTTTTTGGAACTGTTCGTTTTGAATAACCTGTGACAGTATTTCATGCAGGTGCTCATTTATATCAAATAGAATAAATGGCAATTCGTCAAAACTCGACACCGCATAATCGATGCCGCAATGAGCTAATAAAGCCTGCTCTTTTTCATCTAGCACCACATTGTTTAATGTCGCTTGATTAAGACATAGTTTCAATTTCTTAATCAACGCTACATGCTGATAAAGGTAATCAACTGACATCAATAGACTTTCAGGCTCGAAATCAGAGATTCGCGCAATGGATACATCTATATCAATATAGGTGACGCGATTATTATCAAGGTCGACCGCTAATTCAAAAGAAACTTCGACATCCATTGCCGCGAGAACTTGGTTAAAGCTTCTCGAATCAATTTGGGTTGCATCATCAAAGTCTTTTTGGAATTGCCCGCTAAAGTCTCCAAGAATTAATAGCTTTAGTGGTAAAGACACGTCTTCACCACTATCAGCAGACTGATAGGTAAACTCCATCCGATCCCATGAAGGGGATGATATTAAATCACTCATGTTCAGTTAATACCGCTGCAGTAAGCACACCTGTGTTCCAGCAACTTGAAATCGTTCTAGGAATTTCTAGTTGCTTACGGTCAAGCGCTTCTAGCAATGCATTCTGCCCAGACATAGTGTATTGCAGGTCCACATAGCTAACACCGGCCTCTCTTAACCTATCGGCTAATTCAGGAAAGTCTCCGGCCGTAAACCTTTTTTGACCAGTTTTAAAGTCTGCCAAAAAGTTAGGGAAACCAAGTTCACCTTCATACCGTTTTTCCAATACAAACCGACCTATATTAATTCTAAGCTTAACTTCGCTGCAACTTTCCCCCCACTTAAACATTTGGCTATTAGCAAAATTTTGATTAACCAAAATAGTTGAACCTTCAGCGCATAGTAATTCTAATTCCGTTTTGCTTACATGATATTTTGCGTCCAAATTAGTGCCTGTTGGTAATGTCGCTAAGTTTACAGGATAGAACTCTTGCTTGGATTTCCGAGCATCATCAGCCTTTGCAGCAAACTCTAAAAAGCTTGGATTAAGCGGGTATTTAACTTTATCTACATCTTTAGCGACAAAGCCTGCGCCTAGTCGTTTAGCTACAAAAGGAGCCAATTGTAAATCGAGAAACGACCATAGCATTCCTTGTTCTCCAAAGACCATATTTGGCACTTTGTAGTTAGGGACACCATCGATATTCGTTAAGAACTCTTGCTCCCAAACATCCTGAACTTTACAAGAAGATTCATTTAACATGTAATCTTGCATAAGTTCGATAGCACCGCCATAGAGTGCCCAGAACGCAGAGTTGCTTGGGGTTTCTTTGCCAACAATTGCCTGAAGTTTCTTGAGGCTGCTATACACACTGGCTAGACTTCCGTCACCCACGGCAGGGTTATCCGGTGAAGAAAATAAACTACTAATCGCAGCATGTGATACTGAGCGCATTTCAGCGCTATATACAAAACTCCCTAACGACTCTCTATATTCACCAAGAAGTTTGCCTGCTTCTTCTAATTGCATTTGTCGTTCATCAGGTGAAGGTCCAGAAGCGCCTTTTGCCATTTTCTTCTGGGTTTTCATGCCCTTTTTTCCAGCTTTCGACAATGCTTTACCAAGCGGACCAGCTTTACCAACAATCTTAAGTGCCATTTTAGTTAACATTTTATTCTGAGCACCATCGGTCTTTTGCTCAGGCGCAAACGCACTCATATCTTCGTAATAGAAAACCATCGTTGCCCACTCTGGCAGATCGACATCGTCTTTGTATGGTGCAATTTGTTCATTAACTAAATTAAGTGCATTAAAGTATAAATTACGGCCCGTTGATAAATTATTAACAACCATTAGCCATTCATTTCTACTATTTAGTTTCTCTGTCCCTTTGCTAAAGTTCTTAGAAAATCGCTCCCAATTTTCTAAGTACTGCTTTTTATATTCTTGTTCAAATCCAGGTAATATGTCGTCTAATATGTCGTCATATCGTTGAGTCTGCCTAATCTGCGCAATAAACTGGTCAATGGTTTCTTTACCTTCAACCGTATATGCACCGTTGACTACCGAATCAAACGTCATAGCTCCGGTACCAACACTCCAATAATCAGATACTTTAATTTCAGCAGTGCTTGCTACCTTATTTGCCCATGGTATTAACCACTTGGCGAGATCTTTACTTTTTAGCAAAATATCATTTAGTTGCTCGTCCATTAACTTTGCTTCTTGTTCTATGTCAGCGCGATTAGTCGACCAATTCAACGATTGTAAATATAGGGTATTAAGTTGAGCGACGATATTTGGATCTTGAATACCAAAAAAGTCAGCATCTGACACACTATATGGTGGCGGTAATGACTCCATATCTGAACCTTCAAGATAGGCATCAATTATGTTGATTCTTCGGACCAACGTACTAATAAAAGCAACAATCTTTTCTTCAGAAATATCACTGTCTTGAACAAACCTTTTTGAGAGTTCTCGAACAAAAAATTGATCGGTTTTTTCTACAATTCGAGCATTAACTCGTTCTGAGAACAAACCTTGTAGTTTAACAATAAAATCAGGTGTTTCAGAATAGCCCATCCAAGGTGTCCATGAGTGCTCCTCTAGACGTGAAACCATATCTCGAAAATCGTATAGTGACCTTACGTTTGCTGAAAGTTGCACTGACTCTTCAAAACTTCCCGCATACTTAGATACTGACGTATCAAGTATTTCTGAATCAGTCGAATAGCTAAAATATAATGCTACTAATACAGCAGCTAATGTTGCATTCCACGCCAATGACTTACCAAAAATCCGGCTTCTAACAATACGTTCTGAACGACCGATTGAGCTAACCATATCTCGTTCGCCCGGCAATATTTTGCTAAGCAGTATTTGGCTAAACAGGCCTCTGCGACCAGAAACCATTCTAGTGTTGTCGTCGGCCGCAGTAAAATAAAGTGACCTAAAGTTAGGTGTTTTTTGATATGGGTTGTTTTGAAACAAAGAACCACAAAAGATTGAAAGGTGTCTTTCCAATTTTTCAAACTGGCTAGGTAAAAGCAGTAATTCCGGAGTGACAGTACTGTCTTTTATCGCATTAAGCATTAATTGCTTAATTCGCTCTGCGAGCTCACCGACAGTGTGACCAACAAAATTTGCCGCTGTTAAGCCATCGTTATTAACCTCGCCAATCGGTTGGTTTAGTTTAGCTCCAGGCAACGTCTCAACCCAATCATTAAAACCTGGCATTTTGTCTGTATGAGTTATAACAACATAAACTGGCACAACAACACTGAGTTGTTGCATCAATTGTTCGATTGCTCGGCGTGACTCAATTGCCTTTTCGATAAGTTGCTGGCTTTTCTCACCAAGCAAATCTTCCATCGTTAAAGTAACAACAACACCATTTATAGGTTCTTTAGGACGCTGTTTGCGTAACAATTCTAATAACAGATGCCACTTAGGGTTATTTTTATTATCGTCGGTAGAATTAATATAACTACTTGGAACATCAAGTGCGATACCTTGATTAAATAGTTTCCAATTTATATCTTGCTCAGTTTTGTCCAACCCTTGTAAATCTATGGTTGGTGAAGATAGGTTGGCTTCATTTAGTAAAAATGACTTACCACTTCCGTTTTGGCCTATAACTAAATACCAAGGCAAAACGTACATTGGATCGCCATGAACTTTTAGATAGCTCTGGCGCAACAGTTTGGTCATTTGAGAGAAATTTTTCTCTAGCAGCGTTTTCTCAAACGAGAAGTTAAATGAGAAGGCTGATTTTTTTTCACCCTCTTCAACATTAACCAGTCCTTCAACCTGTTGTTTTGCTCTGTAATACAAAATACCTTTGCGAATAAGCAAAAATAATAACCAAGCGACAAACACGCCAATTGCGTAATTCACGCCCGTCATCAGCTCTTCACCAGCTAAAACAGCTCCGCCAATCACTAAGCCTGAAATGACTAACCAAATCAATATGTATAATAATATTTTCAAAAAAATTTTCACGGCTGACTCATAATTTTGTTAATTTTAAGAGGTAGTTATCATATTGAGATAACTAAAAAGTTCGCCAAACCAACCAGATCTTTTTTAAAGAAAAAGTAAGCGAAAGCTACGATTAAAATAGGTCCACCATAAACTAGCGGAGAAAAGTCTTTTTTAACGTGTATCTTCCCTTCAACCTTTTTCTTAGAATAAGCTCCTGGAAACAACGTGGCTTCATCATTCAACTCATCAGCTAACAATTTGTAATTGTCGTACTTTATTGAATCAAGTTGTGACTGAAGTCCTGAATCATAAAACTTCCCGGTGAATCCGAGTGTTAAACAGTAATAATATACTTCTCTTATATCCCGCTCTGCAGGGTTAAATGGATTTAGTCCATCTAACTTTGTAAAAAACTCAACACCACCTTGGGTTGTATCAAAATAGAAACGTTGCAGTAAATTTCGCCCCCAAACCTTCCTATGTTCCCACTTTGAAGCGATGAGTTTTTCATCTATAAAAGTTACAACAGCAAAAAGTGCCGACTGGTATTGAGATTTGGTATAACCCCCGTCTAGTGCAAAACCCAGTAAACTATCTAACTGGCTAGTAATGTGTGAACGCACAGAATCATAACTATTTTCTTTGTCGATTTCTGCATGTTCAACAACCTGCATGGTATAACTTAAACTTCCAATAAAGCAGTCAACTAATCTCATGTCGCTCCCTAACCTCTTACCAAAACCATTTCAATAATCAAATCGTCCGGGGCATCGTCCCAATGTACTGCAAACATTCCTTCTTCTTCAATTGCCTTCCATTTACTGCTGGTTCGATCAATTGTAAAGTAGGTCACTTTAGGACGTTGTTCTAATCCTGTTGGTTGTTCATCCAAATGAGTGAACTCAACCCCTGGTATTGCGCTTTGTACGTAGCGTTCAACATGGGATTTCGCCCCAAGTTTCGCATAATTTTTAAACGAACTGATATAGTCATTCGCCGCTAGATTACTTTCTAACAGCAAGTACATACTATGCTGTCTAACAAAAAATTCGCTTGGTAACTTACAGTTATATGACCCGTCGTCTTGTTTTTCCAATCGTACCAAAAGCTCTGGACTTACTGTTAACTCATCCAATAAGCTGACTAACAAGGCCTTCGTTTTCTCAAATGACTGGAATAACTCACGGTGATTATACTTAATCGTCGAAACGGTTCCGTCTAATGATTCACCTAATATACTGTAGCGTGCAGAAAATGTTGATAATTCACCTATTAATGCTCGAATATGGCCAAACATTTCAAATGGCGTAATCGATGGGTGTTCTAAGTAATGATTTAACATTGGGGCATATCGAGCAATCACTCTTAACGCACTACGGTAACGTTCTGAAACCGGATTAAACTCGGCACTTCTTGAAGTAGAAGTATTTTTATAATTTTCCAGTTGTTTAGAACGCCCGAGTAACTCGTCTCTAATCTCTTTAAGTTGATCCATCATAATAGAAGACGCATTGATGCAAACGGAAGCTGGAATGAACTCTTTACTGAACATCACGACGTCTTCAATTTCTTCAAGCTTAGTTATTGGCATAATTAAACAATCTGAAAACTGTTCAATTTCGTCCTCAAATATTAACCTAACGACATATTTCATCGTTTTAACAGTAACTGACTGGTCGCCTTGATGGACATCTTTAATCGATTCACCCTCGATACTTGACACGTAACGGGTAGAGATAATTTGGCTATTATCATAACTTGGAACCTGAGTAACATTACTTCTACTATCACTGAGCTTTGAAATTACTGCTAAAACGATTATGCCTTTGGTACGATCTTGCCAGTGGCTTTCAAAACTGCGAGGCGCAATTAACGCATTTTCAGGAAACGAAACTAATGAACCATCTTCGTACAATACATCAAGAGTATTTAGCTCTACAAAGCCCCTATTAAGTGCTTGACTGTCAAGATGCATATTCGAAACGCCCCACGGGAATGGGTTATTTATACCGTAAAGTTGATATACAGCTTGTTGCGAATGCAAAGACTGATATTGAAAGTGTTGAGGCTGAAGGAAGAGTCCCTGATGCCAAAATAATGGTTTATTGAAATTCACTAAGTTATCCTTTACTCGTTTATATGTCTGACGGCATAAATTATTATTATTGAGCGAGCATTTGCACTCTAGATATTTTTGTTACGCCTAAATCAACCCAGGCCTTAATTCTAGCTGCCTCTGAAATACCAGGTTCAGAAAATGGGTTCAGATTACTAATTGTAGACGCGGAATACTCGGTTCGATTGGCAACAGAAGGGATTTCAAATATTTGAACACTATCTTCCGTCTGCAGTTGATAATAACCAGCAACAACCGCTACAAATTTTGTTTCTTTAAATCTATCTACCGTTATCACTTCATTACTACTTGGTGAAATAGTTAAGTCTGAAGAAGCAACGATACTCGTATCAATATCTTCTTTCTTACTAGTAAGTAGCTCTCTAATTCCTGCAGGCGTACTCGCTATATCTTTAAATACTTTTAGGTCAGACAGTTGAAAAACTTTTAAGTACAAACTATGCGGTTTTCCAACGTATAAATTCAGTTGTGGTGGTGTTTGAAAACGGAAGACTATCGCTGCGGGATCATAATCCCAAGTTTCATAGGCATCAACAATTTCGGCGTTGCCCCGATAATGCCATTTATTTGTGTGCCACTGCCAAATCAAATTATTGCCTTCAATTTGTGGATCGTCGATTGTCAGTGGAGGATGTTCCTCTATTGTACCTTTCCATTCAGGAAGTGGCGTTGCACAGCCGGTTAGGAAAAGTACATATATAAAAAAAATAGAAAATATGGCTTTATTTTGCATTTTGTCATTTTATCGTTTTAATCGCTTTAACACATTTAGAACCAGCAATAGAAGTTACTATTGCTGGTTCCGCTTTCTTAATCGTCAAATGCGACTAATTCTGTATTTTCACCATTTGACGATGAATCTACACATTCAGTTCCGCAAATGTCATGTTTCCATGCTATTGCATTAAAACTAAACTGCAATTTTTCTGTAGCCATATAATTATCATTGCTAGGATCCATTGCATTAGGCGACACTGTAGAAAGGCTTATCAGTTTCGCTTCTGCTACTTTAATTTGATAGTAACGTACAGGCTCACCACCACTTGTTTCATCAGGTGAACGATAAAATTCAATATGGATATTCAAGTCTGTAGGTTGAGACAATAGTTGCGCCAATATTGGACTACTTTTATCAATCAATTTTGTTATTTCAAAGTATTCATGCCTTCTGACCCCAGTAACTTGACCATTTCTTGGATCTATCGGTAAAACACTTTTTTGCTCAAAAGCCTGGGCAAATATCTTATCTAAATGCTCTTCTTTATAGTATGAAGCTATACTTTCTTTAGACGAAGCACCTTCTGTCAGGTTATTCCCTTCAGCATCTTCTATCGTCACAAAAATTTCGTTTGGCATAATCAAAGTTCCCTATCAATAGGTGGTATATCACCATGTTAAATAAATTTATCGGTGAAGTTCACTGGTATGTGGACTTCACCAAGGTTGTTAAGCTTTCTCTAATGACCCTGCTAAGGATAATGTAAAATTAGCCCCCATAAACTTGAAGTGTGGTGTAACGCTTAATGCTACAGAGAACCAACCTGCATCACTTTTATCTTCAGAAACCACCAATTCGGCTTTTCTTAAAGGGCGAGCACTTCTAGTTGCTGGAGATGGATTCTCTTGATCTGCAACATACCTTCTCAACCACTTATTAAGTTCAGTTTCAAGATCAGCCCTTGTCTTCCAACTACCTAAGTTTTCACGTTGTAGCACTTTAATATAATGCGCTAAACGACAAACAATAAACAAATAAGGAAGTTGCGTGCCTAAACGATAATTTAACTCAGCGATCTGACCTTCGGCATCATTGCCAAATTTAATTGCTTTTTGAACTGAGTTTGAAGAGAAAAATACAGCGTGATCGCCACCTTTTCTTAACGTCAACGGAATAAAGCCCAGTTCAGACAATTCGTACTCTTTTCTATCTGAAATGACAACTTCAACTGGGCCACGAACTTCTTCACTGCCATCAACATCAACAACGTCTATAGCCAAGTCTTCGACTGCACCACCAGATTGAGGTCCTATAATATTCGGACACCATCTAAATTGTGCGAAACTATCTGCTAATCGGCTTGCATAAGCATATGCAGCATTACCCCAAAGATAATCTTCCTTCGATGTAACTTTTTCTTGATAATTAAAAGAGCGAACAACCAGGTCTTCTCCATAGGTTGGACGCAACATGAAACTAGGAAGTGTTAAGCCAACATATCGAGCATCATCACTTTCTCTAAATCCGTTCCATTTAGCATATTGTGCGCCGTCGAAGATTGATTCAACTTCTTTTAATGTTGGCAATTCTTCATACTTATCGACTCCAAAAAACTCACAACTCGCTGCACTTATAAACGGCGCATGAGTCATAGCACTTAACGATGCCATGTTTGAAAGAAGTTCAACATCTGGAGCTTTATAATTAAAGTCATAGTCGCCTATTACAACACCAAATGGTTCACCACCAAATTGACCGTATTCATCTGTATAGATCTTACGATACAAACCAGTCTGAGTGATATCGGGTGCATCTTCAAAATCGTCAACTAAGTCGTTTTTGCTAGCGTTTAAAATTTGAACCTTAATATTTTGTGAAAAATCGGTTCTATTTAATAAGAAGTTTAAACTCGCCCAAGGCTTTTCAATAGACTTTACAACTTCGTTATGAAGTATTTCGTCAATTTGTGCACTTAGACGCTGATCCAATTCATCGATCATTGTGTCAACTAGTGACTTATCAATACGAACACTTTCAACAGATTCTCTAGCAAGTACATCTTGTAAAAAAGCTTCTACACCCTGTTTTACTACAGGATAGCTTTCGTCTTGCTGGTTTATTTTTGTAAAATCTAAAATTTCTTCTACGAGTGTGACTTCGACAATTCCGTCATCTGTATTAGCCATTTTCCTACCTTTTTATCCTTAGCTGATTATTTCTTAACGCCAACTTCTTTAACAAGTTGACTTCTTTGGCTTTCATCAGCCAACATATTTTGAATAGTGCGACGCATTTTAGGTACATTACCTAAAGGGCCTTTTAATGCTTTTAATGCATTTCTTAATTCAATTATTTGCTTTAATTCTGGAACTGACTCAACCAATTTGTCTGGCGTAAAATCTTTGAGGCTTTTAGGAGATAAGTTTATTGATAATTCTTCGTCATTATCGGAAAGTTTATTAGGGACTGTAAAATTAATGTCTAAATCCATCGATCCCATAACTTCGTCAAAGTTATTCTTGTTAATGTTAACAATCTCCCTTTCTTCCATGACTTTATCATCAGCTTGAGAAGAAAATTGCCCCATTACTAGTATTTTCATAGGCAATTCTATTTGGGCATTTGCGTCACCTACGGCGGGTTTGTATGAAATATTGACCCTTTCCTTTGGTGCTACTGAACCGCTCTTTTTCTTACTCATATCTTATCCTTTCGCATTATGAAGTTTTATTTTATTCTTACAGTCAACTTATACAGTTAAAGCATAATGGTGTTCTGAAAAGCTAACTTATAACCAATTACTTTATGAACCACACTCTAGTTATCTGATGGTTCTATTTTTGCAAACATAAAACCAGCCAAAAACTAGTAAACTTTTATATCACTTTCTAAACAGACAAAAATTAAACACTTTGTGTAGGACAAATGTGCAGCATTGAACAAATATAAAACAACTACACAGTTGACTAAAATTAGTCGATGTTAAAAAAAAGTCAAACCCAATACTCTAAATCAAACTAGGATTATTAGACATCTATAGAGAAGTAAAAATATATAGTTGTTATTGATACAGTTTATTTAGTCAAAAAGCAAAAGTTAATCAATGAACCTTTTACTACAAACCTGATTAATTCATCAGTTCGCCACTAAATACAATTTAACCGTATGTGTTTTTTGCGAATAATTACTAGCTACGCTTATTGTCTAAACTTTTTATTAGTCTTCAATTTTAATAACAAAATAATCTATAAAAAAACACAGCTAAAAAACGATGGATTGGATACAGACAAAACAATACGACAATAGTAACCTTAATTTTATTTACTAAATGGCGAGTTAGCTGCAATCCAAATAGAACGATAGAACATCAAAATATCAAAACACAACATAATACCAAAACCCTTTGAAGTAAGTGACCACTTACACATGGGATTACAAAATGATAATATTGGTTTGTCTAAGTTATGGATAAAAAACTATCACGACATAAAAAATGGTTATAAAATAGAAAAGTAATCTGGATATTATAAAACCTACTAAAACACAGTATAGCAATCTGGTTCGCTCTTTTGTTTCGAAATGAGTATTCTATTCAATTGTAAAATACATCAGACCACTTCTAAAATTTGTAAATCCTGTTAAATACAGATGCATTTCACTATTCGAATTTAATAAGCCAAATATTTCGGTTATACCATTTCATTTTAAATTGTGATCTAATAACAGCACTTACAGTCTAATCGTTTATAAATGTGAAAGTAAATTCTA
>NZ_JAUORW010000027.1:0-37567 GCF_030548245.1 Psychrosphaera sp. 1_MG-2023 | reverse complement strand
TTGGATTTTTGGATTTTTGGATTTTTGGATTTTTGGATTTTTGGATTTTTGGATTTTTGGATTTTTGGATTTTTGGATTTTTGGAAGGGGTAAACACTAACTATTAGATAGCGCTATACAACTCTTTTTAGCGCCATCTATTTTTGGGGGTGCATTTTTTGAAACCGCACCCCAAACCGATACACATTTACCAACAGATAAACACATCCTAAACTCAATACCGGCGACAATGCCGCGATAAATAGGGTGGCTGCGGTATACATCATTATTCAGCACCGTCATCTTCGTTAAGTGAAAATGTAGCGGCATATTCTTTCGAAATATTTAACGCCATTTTCGCTTGAACTAAAAACGTATCTTGTGTGATATTTTTAGTTTGTGCATGAACCAAAGCTGATACATGTTGAGTTTGATTGTGAATCAAGTTGTCTAATTTCGCTACATTATTGATTTCGTCAATTGTAACCGGTGTAGACATAACCAGACTTGTTGCTAGGATTAATGATTGCATGATAATTCTCCAATTTTAGTTTATTTAATAACTTAGTCGAAGTATTAGTTACAAAGGTTGTGCCATACTCAAAATAAATTTTAAATAACTGATATTAAAGGGATTATCAAAAATTAGCTTTCAAGAGATAAAATAACCAATATGGTTTCAGATTAACATATTGGTTATTTTAACCACTATTTAGTCAATTTCTCTTTGGCGAAAATATGAAGAGGCTTCGTGTAGTAGTTCTTTACCTGGTTTGTCTGACTTAACGCCGTTTTCACTTAAATAACGACGAAATATTTTTGCGCCTGGCAGGCCCTGAAATAGTCCCATCATATGGCGCAGAACATGCCAAGCTCGGCCTCCACCGGCTTCGTAACCAGTAATATAGTCAGACACATGAGATAACACTTCTGTACGGCTTGGCTTTGCAGACTCATTATCTAAATACACAACTTGATCAACATCCGCCATTAAATATGGATTATGGTAAATTTCACGCCCCATCATGACACCGTCCACATGCTTAAGGTGCTCGGTGCATTCTTCCAACGTTTTTATTCCGCCGTTTATAATGATTTCTAACTCTGGATACATTTTTTTAATTTTATAGACACGTTCGTAGTCAAGAGGAGGAATGTCGCGGTTTTCTTTTGGACTTAAGCCCGTCAACCAGGCTTTTCGTGCGTGAATGATAAACGTATCACAACCCGCGTCTTTGACAGTCTCAATAAAAGTTTGTAAAAATTCAAAACTGTCCTGCTCGTCAATTCCAATGCGAGACTTAATTGTCACAGGAATTTCAACAACGGCTTTCATCGCTCGGACACATTCAGCGACCAATTCAGGATTTGCCATTAAACATGCGCCAAACATGCCGTTTTGAACACGGTCTGACGGACAACCAACATTTAAATTTATCTCGTCGTACCCACGCTCTTCCGCAAGTTTTGCACATTTAGCAAGAGCTTCGGGATCGCTACCACCTAGTTGCAATGCCACAGGCTGCTCAGCATCGTTAAATTGTAGGTAGTCGCCTTTACCAAAAATAATGGCCCCTGTTGTTACCATTTCAGTATATAAAACGGCGTGCTTTGACATCGTTCGATAAAAATAACGGCAATGCCTGTCAGTCCAATCGAGCATAGGCGCTACGCAAAATCGACGATCTATCTTATTCGTTGAATTACTAGAAATATTGCTGCGGGACTCCGCTTGATCTTTAATACTGTCCGTCACGTTAAAAACTCTCTTTATACCCAGATTTTCTCAATTCTGCTAAACGCTTACATACAAGTCGTTAAACAATTTTTGCGTTCACAAATTTACTAAAATACACAGATGCTTTGTTCCAACTTAATTTAGCACCGCTAAACCGGAATTGAATAATTACAGAGATTATACACTGAAATCCAACGAACCTTTAACTTAGTCACCATCAAATTAACTAACTGATAAGCAAGTAGAGCAAGCGCCAAAAGCAAAGCCTGGAATACACTATGTAAGGAATTTCTTTACAATCATTGTCAGTATTTTTTACAAATGGCAAAGTACAAAACCCTGTACATTTCTTAACCTAATGAAAACATTAAGTAACTTTGTAAAGGCATGTTAAATGCTTACTCCTATCTGTAAATAAAAATAATAATATTCAAATGAATGGAGACACAAATGAAAAACAAGCACTTTAAATCAATATTGGTGGGCGCAACGCTTGCCATGTCATCATTTGCAAATGCAGGGTTAATGTATGACGCAAATGTCACAAATAACGCCATTTTTGGTAGTGGCAACCTCAACGGTTCTTTTACAGTGATGCAGGAAGATGGCATTGAGCTAGGGCTAAGAGGCAAATTACGACACAATGCTAGCGGTTCCGCCGAAAATACCTTTAATAGTAACGGCGACGGCACGTATTCATTTGATGCCGGTGTTGCACCAACTCAATCAGCGCCAACAGCGGTTTGGAGCTTTGAATGGTCCATTAATTCTGATTTTGATGGCTCGACAGGTAACCACTTAGACGATTATTTATTTGAATTAATAGTAGATAATGATGCTGGAGTTGGCGTTTCTCCAGATACTTACGACTTATTTGGTGGCTATTACGACCACTCAATTGGAACTAATGCTACAGCTCAAGGAGCAGGCGATGAAGCGGCGTATCTTGATGTTGCAGGATTTCAAACTCTGGCAGCCAATAATAACTTGGCACAAAACTCTTGGAAACCGCATTGGTTTTTTGACGCAGGTTTCGATCCAACAGTCGACGGTACGTATGATATTAGCTTAAGAGCAAGTTCAAATGGTCAGCTTGTCGCCATGAACACAATCCAAATCATCGTTGGCAATGGTGCTGTTGAAGTGCCTGAACCATCGACCCTAGCATTTTTTGCTATGGGCCTCGTTGGATTAGCCTCACGCCGATTTGGTAAAAAAGCATAATTTAAACGACAATTTATCGAATAATAATACGGTATAATAGTAGAAAACACCTAGCTAAACCCTAGGTGTTTTTTATTTTTCACTTAAAAAAACATCCATCTATTGATGATTGCATCCGTATTTAAAATACGAAAATGTTTTCGACCTCACCGTTAAAACCCGATCACACGTTTGCAAATAAACTTATACGTTTTAGTTACATCATTTTCTATTCAACAATAATTCACCTGTAAAACAAAAAAAACCAAGGTGTTGATTTAGATAAAAATAATATAAATCATGAAATTTTTTGGCTAAAAAGGATAAGACACCACTCAAAACCAGTGCAAAAATTTGCCATTCGATGGGTGAAAAATATAAACGATTAAGTTACTATTATCTCTGCATTATTTTTAAATTGTACAACCACCAAAGATTAGAACTAATGAAAAAAACACGACTCACCCTAAAAGATGTTGCTAACCAATTAGGCGTTTCAACAGCTACTATTTCAAACGCATTTAATCGCCCAGATCAACTATCAAAAAAAAAGCGTATTGAAATACTAGAGCAGTGTAAAAGAATTGGCTTTGAAGGTCCTAACAAAGCGGCTCAAATATTGCGAAAAGGCCACTCCAATATTATCGGTATTGTACTGTCAGACAATATTGATTACATCATTAGTGATCCGGTTGCGAGCACCTTTATGAAAGGCGCAACTGAAGTCTTACGTGAGCATAAAAAACATACTCTTTTGTACTCTGGCGATTCTGAAAACATAGGCGATATTGCCGACTTCGTTGACGGTTTTATTTGCTATGGTGCTCCCATCAATCAAGCGTTAGTTAGCGAATTAGCTAATCAGTTAAAGCCTGTAGTAACCGTTGATTTCGATATTGAAAATATTCCATCAATTAATGTCGATAATGAAACTGCTTGTTTTGAAATAGCCAAATCGACATTAAAAGAGTCAGATCAAGTTGCTATTTTGGGTCTGCGTTTAATTGACTCTAAAAGTACCTGCCGGATCTACGATTCGCCATTATTAGATTTTGAACACTCAATTTCGCACCGCAGATTAGACGGTTATATTGCAGCGGCTAAAACCGTTGGGATCTCAATCGAAGGAGACCGAATTTGGACAATAGCCAAAAATACTTCCAAGTATGCGAGCCAAGCTGCAAACGAAGCTCTTACGAGTATTCCGCGTCCCGATGTTATTTTATGTATGAGTGATTTAATTGCATTAGAAGTATTAAAACTGGCAAAAGATAAAGGCATAAAAGTGCCAGAAGAATTAAGAATTACGGGCTTCGATGGTATCGATGAAGCGTTGCGTACTCGTCCTTCTTTGACAACGATTTGTCAGGCAAATGCTGAAAAAGGAAAAGCGGCGGCAGAAACTTTGTTGTTAGGGTTAACCACATCAAGGTTAGTTTCATACGAAATGAAGATCGGAGAGTCCACTTAGCTGCAATAGTTTCTGTAATTGCTGTAGTTTCTGTAATTGCTATAAAACATGCACAGACCCAAGTCAGCTTGTCAAACTGGCCGTTTTAAAATTAAGTAAGCACCTCTGAAAAAAGTCTTCGATTTGATGCTCGTCAAATTGATCCCCAGTATTTGGTTGCTTAGTAGCTAGCGCAGGGAACGTGCCATAGCCCGCCAATAAGCAGTGCCATGACATATTACCAAAGTGCGAATTAAGCTTTTGCCTAGCAATTTCCTGACCTAAGTCGCCATTTCGGAACCAAACATCTAACAACTGTAATAAAGGTTCAGATAAGTTATTGTTGTCACGATTTGCTCGCCAATAATCGGTATCATTTCGAGTATTTAATTTGTAGTGAGCAACAATATAGTCTCGTACTCGGTCAAATCGCTCCGTCGTTAAAGTGTTGTATTCATCCTTATGTGTATCTCTAAATTCCCCTTGTTCAAAACAGGCCATAAATGATTCAATTGAAATCTGTACTAAATGCAATGCGGTAGCTTCAAGAGGCTCGATAAAACCTTGGGATAAGCCTATAGCAATGCAATTTTTTTCCCAGTGCGAACTTACTTGTCCTACTTTCATTTTGAGGTGACCAGCAACCTGATCATTGTCTAACAACCCTAAAGCGTCACGCAGTTCATGCTCAGCGCTGTCGGCCGTTTGAAACTGAGAACTATACACATAACCATTGCCAGTACGATGTGTTAGCGGGATTTGCCAACGCCAACCGTTGGACATTGCGATAGACTGAGTTTCCATTTTTGGGGAAATCTCCATCGTCGGTAAAACAATCGCTGAGTCATTAAATAAATTGTCCTTGAACGAATTAAATTTTACACCCAGCGATTGCTGCAACAATTCAGACCTGAAACCTGTGCAGTCGACAAATAACGCTCCCTCGATAGATTCACCGTCGTTACATATCAACTGTTTAATATCACCATTTGGCGAAGTCTCAACGTGTTTAACCGTTGTTAACTTATGATGAACACCAAGTCCGATGGCATGTTGCATTAAAAACTGCCCCAATAAACCAGCGTCAAAATGATACCCATATTCCATTTTAAATGGAAAGTGCTCAGGCACCAGCGGCAGCTTGTCATGCGCTGCTAGATAAGCATTAAATAGAAATTTATCTGGCTGTGTGACAACGTCTAAACCGAGTCGACGCGTTAAACAATTAACAGCAAACGGCCGTTCAGTAAACGTATCTAATTGTGATAGAAAAGGGTGGCTATAGCAGTCTACACCTGATGCGGGACTCCATCCTGAAAATCGAATATTGAGCTTATAAGTGGCGTTACATTGTGCCATCCAATCTGGATCTGATATGCCCATTTTGTTAAAAAAACGTTGTAAGGTTGGTGTCGAGCCTTCGCCAACGCCCACGGTTTTGATGTCTGGAGATTCAACAACAACAATTTCCATTGGTGGAGTTTGCGCGGTTTCTGACAGCCACTGTTTGGCCATGAGATTAGCTGTCATCCAGCCCGCAGTGCCGCCGCCTAAAATAACAATGCGAAATGGTTTAGCCATCCGCTTAACCAACATACTTCGTTAGGAAATCATCATGGGTCATCATTTGTGGCAAAGGAGCCATTTTTGCTTGTTTTATTTTGGCTAGTATAGAAAGCAACTCTTCGCTAGACATTGAATCCGCTGACGGGTGATAACTCGTCGGGTTAATGCCTTGCCCTAACATTACCTGTAACCAAGAGGCATCTAAAAAGATATCATGTTGCTCATTAAACATTGACCCAGTATCTTGGAAGAGTTGGATCTTCTGACTTAATCTTTCAGGTAATTTTAAATTACGCATATCTTGCCAAAAATCAGAATCGGTGCGCTCATTCGCGTAATAGTGCAAAATCACAAAATCTCGAATGGTTTCAATTTCGGTATCCGATTCTTGATTAAATGCATTTGTAACAGACCGAGTTATGCCTTGGGTTGAGAACATTTTAGCTAAGCGAACAACAGCAGATTGGATTAGATAGATACTTGTGGATTCGAGGGGTTCTAAAAAACCACTAGATAGACCAATGGCTACGACATTTTTATGCCACTGTTTTTCTACCTTACCGGTTCTAAACGTTAATTTTCGTGGCGCAGTCTGCGTTTTTCCCTGGACGTTTTCGGTCAAAGTCTTCATGGCATCATCGTCAGACAAATGAGAAGAACTATAAACGATACCATTGCCAGTGCGGTGTGTAAGCGGTATTTGCCACTGCCAACCCACTTTATGGGCTATGCTTCTGGTATAAGGTGGTATCTGTTCCATCTGATCCGTTGCAACCGCTATGGCCGAATCTGCGGGTAACCAATGTGACCAATCTTGATATTTAATACCAAGTGTTTTTTGCAACAACAAACCGCGAGCGCCCGTGCAATCAACAAAAAAATCACCGTCGATTTGTGTGCCATCGGCCAGTTGTATCCCTTCGACAAAATCTGTATCGGCGTTTTGTTTAACATGCTTAATAATGCCTTCAATGCGCTTAACACCATTTTTTTCAGAGTAACGTCTTAAAAATTGACCGTATAAACCTGAATCAAAATGATATGCATAAGGAATTTGATAAATCGGATCTTGGGTGTTCATTTTATTAAATTTGTTTTGCTGGCAACAAAGATAATTGAGGTCGTAATCCCAAATCGAGTCTTCTAAACCTAATTGGGTTTTGGCTCGTAACCAATAATGTTGAAAATTACTGAAGCCAATACTTGTGCCGGGTGATCCGAACGTATGGAAATAGCTTTCACCGTCAACTCGCCAGTTTTCAAATTTAATCGCAAGTTTAATCGAGCCATTTGTTTCTTTTAAAAAAGCACGTTCGTCGATACCTAAAAACTTATTAAACGTTTGAATTGGTGGAATTGTCGCTTCACCGACCCCCACAATACCTATGGCTTCGGATTCTACTAAGGTAATCTCAACCGATTTAGGAAGAACTTTGGACAGTAATGCTGCTGTCATCCAGCCGGCAGTTCCACCCCCTGCTATTACTATCCTCTTAATCGTTTGGGTCATCATAATTTACCTTAACTTTTAATTGACTCTTTTATACCATTCCATAATACCAATTAAATTCCAAACACTATTATACGATGGTATTTATTCAGTATTTTAGGCCAATACAACTTATGCAAATGTAAAAAAAGACCCCTTAAGAAATAGCTCAAAAGGGGTTGAGATTACACAAACAAGCAGTGCATAGTAGAGGTTATTCTTTTGTCAGTGCCGAGCAAGTGCGCCAATTCTATTGGGCCTTCAACTCGAAGCACTTAACGGTACAATTACTTTTTACCATTAATTTACAATATGGCATCGATGGAAAAATATTTGACGTCAACGTCGATAGTCCATTCTCACAAAAAATCTCAGCCGTAGATCTATCAATTATAATGGACAAGGCGATTTCACTTTCATCAATTAACTTTAATGGGGCGACCGCAATTTGGCCAAAGCCTTTATCAATCCATCCAGATTGTGTCCTATCTATCTCAATCGCATTACCCTCGGCAATGTAGTTAATAACGAGCTTTTCGTCTGCGTTATTAGCGAAAGTGATCGTGTTATTACCAATTGATTTATCAAATTTCCAAATGACTTCATAGGCCGACGATTGCGGTAATGACTTAACTTGACCAACGTCTAATATATACTGAGTTCTCAACGCCAAAATATCTTCCGAAGGCAAATTTGATAAAAAGAAGTCGTTATCGGTTTCAACTAAAGTCAATTCTCTCGGTAACGTCATTCCGCCGCGCCATGGATGTGTCGGTAAATCATTGGCATATAGCCAATTAGACATCCAAGCGATGAATATTCGTTTGTTACTGGTCGCTTGTAATCCGTCCCACGTAACACCTGCATAGTTATCTGGGCCGTAATCTAGCCACTTAGTTTCTGTTTGTGACGAAACAAAGTGAGTACCATCAAAATCCCCCAGAAAGTACTGTGTCGCGGACCCTTTGTTTGGACCGCCAGGGTGAATGCTCACAAGCAATGCCCATTTAGTAATGCCATTTGCAGTTGTAAGTGGAAACAAGTCAGGGCATTCCCAAACGCCGCCGTGTTCACCGTAACCTTCACCAAATTCGCTGACCAATTGCCAATCGATAAGATTTCTGGAGACAAAAAACTGAATGACTTGCCCAGCGGCTAAAGCCATCACCCATTGATTGCGCTCGTCGTCCCAAATAACTTTAGGGTCGCGAAAATCTTTGATCCCAGGGTTGGCAATTACGGGGTTATTTTCATACTCTTGCCAAGTTTTACCTGCATCTTGACTAAACGCCAAGCTCTGTACTTGCACTGCGTCTTCAGAATGATGAGTAAATGTGGCAACCAATGGAGGTTGATTGCCATTGCCTAAACCACTTGTATTATTCACGTCGACAACAGCGCCACCAGAAAAGATGTATCCTAACCCCTCTGGCGCAGCATATATTCCGATATCATGATGTTGCCATTGAACTAGGTCAGTTGAGGTTGCGTGTCCCCAGTGCATATTTGCATGTTTGTCACCATCAGGGTTGTACTGGTAAAAAAGGTGGTACACTCCTGCAAAATAAACCATACCATTTGGATCATTTAGCCAATTTTTTTCCGGTGTGAAATGGATGAAAGGGCGCCATTCATCTGTCATGAAGTTATCGCTAATTGTCATATCATCGCTCACAAATAATCGCCATGTTTATTCTTAAAACCAGTTAAATGTCTAGCTGTGGGCCTTGTAATATCCACTTGCTAGTTTATGTCGATAAAGGCTGCCAGCGATAAACTGACAGCCTCTTACACTCTAAATTAACTGTTACTTATTAATAGAAAGAGTAATTCACGTTAAGCATAAACGATGGTCCAAATTGGCGACGAGTGGTTACAACACCGTTATCATCTACCGTTTCTTCATCAACATCGGTCAAGTTGGTACCCTGCAATGAGATACGTAAACCTTTTAAGTACTCGATATCTGAGTCTTCAAAGTCGTAACTAATTTGTGCATCCACTAGAGTCACTCCGCTACGGTTAGCTGATTCAATTTTGTTTGAACCACCACGTTGATACGTTGAGTAATCAGAGCGGTCTGTTCCAGCAACACGAACTTCAAAACCATCCATTGCATAGTAGGCTGTTAACGAGAAGTTTTTGTCTGACTGGCCAGCAATTGGCGAGCCATCATCAAGTTCCGCATCAATAAACGTGGCTGACGCTGCAACACCAAACCCTTCGAGGCTATCATCAAGCATACCAAATGGTACGTTTGCCGTTAGCTCAAGACCTTTAACTTCACCTTGTAAACCATCTTCAAAAAACGAATAGCTACCGTAGTCTGGTGGGGTAATTAAATCACCAGCTGCATATGGCACTTTCTTAGGACCATATTCGCCATCTTCAACAGCAACACGGTCATGGAATCCCGGGATATAATAGTCTGCACCGTCATTCGTTTCGTCATTTCTGAAGTTAATTAACGAACTTTCACCGCTACTTGCTTGAGTTAAGTTCACTAGATCTTTATAGAAAACAACCGCTGACAAATAACCTTCATCTTCAAAATAATGCTCAAAAGACAAGTCGTAGTTATTCGACTCCAACGGACGAAGTGACGGGTTACCTGCAAATTTTGACCACGGAGTCCCGTAATCAACGACATCGTCAATCGTATTTGGAATTGAAATTAGGTCGATGTTTTGATCAAACTTAACAAAACTAGACGCTTTCATCTGGTCGATTCTGGCACGGCTAATGGCTTTATTTGCTGCAAATCGAACAAACTGACTTTCGTTTAGTTCTAAACTTACGTTCAAACTTGGTAAGACATGACTGTAGTCCGCACCGCTTTCAATCTTACAACTGTCATCAATTTGCTTGTCGTTGTTGTCATCACACACCGCGTAATTAGAACCCACAATGCCGTTATAACCTGAAGAAGATTGGTCTGTTTGAATGTATTGCACACCAACATTACCCGTTACGTCATAACCACTGAGTTGAGTTTCAAAGTCACCTTTGATGTAAAAAGTTGTTACTTTTTCTTCAACTAAATAAGTATCACCGAGTCTATCTGGTTCAAGTAAACCAGCGTCGTTAAGCGTATATTCACCGTCTTGATAAGGTGCAAAACCGTCATAGGCAACAACATGTCCTAAACCTGCCCAGCTTAAATCAGCTAACCCATCATAAACATATTTAGATGGAATTGAGTCCGAGAACGGATATGACGACGCAGTAGCAAAGAAACCTTTGTTGTCTTTGTCTTTTTTACGGTCACTATAGTTAATACCAGCGGTGACAGTATGGAATAAATCACTTTCGATGAAACCAACCACTTCCATTCTCATGGTGGTTAACTCTTCGCTGAAATCCGCGTAGTTTAAGAACCCATCCTGAGCATTAAGGTAGCTAAATTCATCTTCGCCATTAGCTGTTAATTCAGAAGTTTTAAAGTCGTCTTCAAGGTTAGCTAAACCACCGCCCCATACTTGTGGACCAGTTAGTTGTAATGCGTCTGGGTCAGAAAATGCGTCTAGGCCCGATGTACCAACAAAAAAGATACCGTCTTGGCTCATTTCAAACGTACGTTCACCAAATTCACCTGAACTTAATGTGCCTGAACGCGCTAGACCAGAATAAGACTCGCCTTGCAAATCACGTTTACTTGACTCACTTTTAGCAACGTCAAATTCAACTGACCAATTTTCATTTAATTTATACCCAACGTTTAAGCCAAATACGCTCAAATCACCGTCTTTTTGTCTTGGGTTATTAATGAGAACTGAGTTTGCATTTACTTGCGTCCCCGTAGTATTAAAACCAGAACCAACAACATTCTCAGCAGCAAACGGTTCTACAAAACCACGAATAATCCCCGAATCTGAATAGCTAATATCTAATGCATCGATAACAATGTTTAGTTTATCATTCGGTTGGAACTGCAATACAGCAGAAACCGTATCTCGTTCTAAAACTGTGCTTTGTACTACGGTATCTAAACCAGACGGTAAAATTTGACCGTCGTCATTTGTGTTATAACCCCAAACACCATACTTTCTTTGATTGTTCGGAGACTCAGTCGTTGCAACCGCGATAGCAAGACCAATTGTGTCATCGGCAAATTTCTCTACAAATGATAAAGAATAACGCTTACCCGTGTTATCAAATTCTGGGTTATCCGATTCTCTGCCGCTAATCTCATAATTACCACTAACTGTTAAGGTTTCTTGAGCTTGCAGCGGGCGTACTGTTTCTAAATTAACCGTACCACCAATGCCTTGAACCATAAGTGACGCGTCAGTCGACTTATAAATTGTCGCACCTGTCATAATCTCTGAAGGATACAGGTCATATTCAACACCACGGTTATCACCGATACCGATTAATTCACGACCATTTAATGATGTCCCCGTAAAATCTTCTTTAAAGCCACGAACAGAAACACCTGAAGTACGACCGTTTACACGTTCGCCCGACATACCTGGTAATCGAGACAATGTTTCTGCGATTGAAGAATCAGGTAACTTGCCGATATCTTCCGCTGAAATAGCTTCAACGATAGAAGAGTTTTCCATTTTCACCGCTTGTGCTCGCATCAAAGAACCACGAATACCCGTGACTGCGATTACTTCGACTTCGTCGTCAACTGCGGTTTCAGCAGCGACTGCATTGTGTGAAAACATTGCCGCTGATACCGCTAGGGACAATATGGTTGGTGTGAATTTATGTGTGTGTTTCATTTAAAAACCCTGCCTTTTTATTATATAAAACTTATTATTTCTGTTGATTATTTAATTATTTATTTTTTTATAACAAACCTGATACAAGTCGTTATTTGCGATAACTAACGTCAAATACAGATCCAAAATTTGATGTCCTCAAACGGTAATTGATGCCGCCACCACTTTTGAATGTTTCTTCTCATTGGTTAATAAAACCCAAGATACAAGTACAAAGAATGCGACCACTGAGCCCAATATTTTATAAGACAGCTGGAAGCCAAGTTGGTCATACATCATGCCAACACCGATGGACAATACCGCTGCGCCTATTTGTGCCATAAAGACAAAACCGACCAAGTAAATTGTTGCTGACAAATGCTCTTCAAAAGTCGCTGAGATGTATTTAAATATTGCAATTAACATGATTGGAAGCTCAGCTGCATGTAATAACTTCATAAACGAAATACTGTAACTGTCGTCAGCAAAACCTGAGCCGATTATACGAAGCGCCATAATTGCACCAGCTAAAATCAAACCGTTTTTTGCACCAATTCGATTTACAATAAACGGAGCCAAAAACATTCCTAAGGCTTCCAACATGACTTGCAACGAATTTAGATAACCGTACATTGCGTTCCCTTCTTCTTTAGAAGGAAAAACCGAAGCAAAATAAGTCGAAAACTGTTGGTCATAAACGCCATATACCGTTGTTACACCAATAACGTAAACGGCCATTGCCAAAAATTGACGATTTTTGAATAACTTCAAAACGTCACTGACATTTAGCGCAGCCGAGGCTTTATCAAAAATAGATTCATCTCTACTTGATGTCGCTGGCACAACAAAGCTAATACACAATAAAAAAATCAGGCCTGATAGGCTGGCTAGCCAAAAATTCAAGTCGGGATTCACGTTAAAAATCTTACCGGTAAAGAAAGCTGCTATTGCCCAGCCAATTGATCCCCACATACGCGCTTTGCCAAATTCAAAACCGGTCATCCGGCCAACACGGTCAACATAACTTTCTATGACCCCTACGCCAGCACTAAACGCTAGCCCAAAATACACGCCACCTAATGCGCCACCTAGCCACACATTTGACTTTAAAAGTGGTGAATAGAGGTATATGGCAAATGGCCCGACAAAGATCAGCAAACCAGAGATAAAAAATAGTACATGTTTTTTTAAACCAAGCTTATCTTGTAGATAACCATATACTGGTAGTATAAACAGAGCGCAAAAAGCACCTAAACTAAAAACAACTCCTCGCTCCTCGCCGTTTAATCCAACAAATTGCTCAAGCCAAATTGAAAAAATAGAGAAACAAAACGACCACGTAAGAAAAAACGTCAGTAAAGCCCCGCTAAGCAACCAATAGTTTCGTTTTGCAATACTCGTCTGCATTCTGTGATCTCTTTTAATAGCAACCATGTAATTTAACCTCTATTGTCTAGCCATAGACATTTGTGGTTGAAACATGACTTACCAACTCAAAAATTTGTTAGTAACAAATTGACTAATTTAAGTGGTGCAACTCATTCATTAAATTCAATACTAGTTAACGTTCACTTTTTAATCAAGCACTTTTCTTAATCAATTAAGAAAAATATCATCACAAAAACACCAAACAACTGATATATAAAATAAAAAACCCACTAAAACATATAAAACATTTAGTTACAGGCCTTGTAGGTAACACCAATCTGGTTATTAGGCCCGCAGTGCTAGGAATAAAAATCCTAATTTAATCATGCTCTTAATATGCGAGAGCAGAACTGCGGTCAAAATAAACTAGACAAATGTTTACTATTTAACCTAATATTAAACTTAATCGTTTAAGTTATTAATAACTGCTTTAACAATAACTAAAAAAACTAGTGTTAAGCATAAGATTACAACGAGTCTTGCAGAGTTTGTTTTTGGTATTTCCAGCAATAACGATATTTTTATTACCGGAAACCTTCAGCATACTTAACTTGTCATCAACGGGTAGGAGAGGAACGTGGAAACAAAAGTAGCGAATAATCAACTGATACGAATTTTGACGTATTTAATGTTCATGATGTTTGCAATGACAACTGACGCAGTTGGTGTGATCATTCCAGAGATCATAAAAGAATTTGACTTAAGTCATACGGCAGCCAGTGCATTTCACTATGGTCCAATGATGGCAATTGCCGCTAGTGGCATGTTACTTGGGTTTCTAGCAGACAAGTTAGGCAGAAAAGTGTCTATAATTATCGGCTTATTAATGTTTTCCGCCGCATGCGGATTATTTGCTATTGGCAGTAGTTTTGCGTTTTTCCTCTTCCTGTTATTAATCTCCGGCGTTGCGATTGGTATATTTAAAACAGCTGCGCTTGCGCTTGTCGGAGACATTACAGTATCTAATTCAGATCACACCAAAACAATGAACCTAGTCGAAGGCTTCTTTGGTGTTGGCGCTATCATAGGGCCATTTATCGTAAGCTATTTATTGGCAAACGATGTGTCGTGGAAATACCTATATATTGTTGCTGGCGTGCTTTGTATCGTTCTTTGTATTTTGGCGGCGTTTTCACATTATCCCACTTACGAAGCTAAACCAAACTCTAAACACAACTTAAAACAAACCTTCGAAATCGTTAAGCAACCAACAACGCTTGGGTTCTCAGCATTAATAGCATGTTATGTCGCATCCGAGGCCGCCATTTACGTTTGGATGCCTTCCCTTCTCAGTGAATACACGGGTTCTCTTGAATACGTTGTGCCTTGGACAATTACCATATTCTTTACCCTTCGAGCACTAGGCCGTTTTGGTGCGGTTTGGGTGTTAAAACATATTAGTTGGGAACTAGCGATGATGCTGTTCTCAGCCGCCATTTGCTTATGTTATGTATTAAGCATGGCATTGAGTTTAGATGTAGCAATTATTCTACTCCCTGCTTCTGGGCTGTTTATGGCCATGATTTACCCAACGCTTAATTCAAAAGGCATCAGCTGTTTTCCTAAAGAACAACACGGCGCCATTGCCGGCGTTATTTTATTCTTTACTGCTGTTGCGGCGTCAGTAGGCCCATTACTTATGGCAATTGTTAGCGACATGATGGGCGGCCAGGCCAAATACGGATTTTACGTTGCTACTGTATTTGCCGCGCTATTGTTTGCAGGTTTGTTCTACAACTGGAAATTTAAACCAGCTCAAGAACAACTTCTTATCCAACAAATTGCAAATAACTAAGGCAGCCTGATGAACTTATCTAGACAAACACAACAGTGCCTTTCTCGAATTAAGCAATCGAGTAACTTTAAGGCATTAACCAACGCAAAGACTGACGTATTTGAGCAACGCTTAGACCAACACTTTCCTAAGTTGTTTAATCTATTTTTATCCATTTATGATAATCAGTACGACCTGTATTTTCATTTAGAGGCACTTGTTTGTGAACTAGCCACTAGTTTTAAAAAACGTCCAGTTGCGTTGCACCGATCTGACAATAAAAGGTTAAACCAGCCCGATTGGTATCGAGATGAAAAAATGGTTGGTATGGCCGTTTACGTCGATTTAGTAGCTGATGACTTAAAAGATCTGATAAGTAAAGTCCCTTACTATAAAGAGTTAGGGATCACTTACTTACATCTAATGCCTTTATATAAGTCACCTGAAGGCGATAGTGACGGTGGCTATGCAGTATCAGATTATCGTCAAGTTGACCCTAAATTAGGCACATCTAAAGACTTAAAAGCTTTATCAAATGCATTAGCAAAAGCCGACATTAATTTGGTGCTCGATTTTGTCTTTAATCATACATCTGACGAACATGAATGGGCGATAAACGCTAAGCAAGGTGATGAGAATTACCAAGACTACTATTTTGTGTTTCCAGACCGCAATGAGCCAGACGAATACGACAAAACACTTCGTGAAATATTTCCATCGGTTCGGCGTGGTTGCTTTAGTTTTGTTGAAGAGTTGCAGCAATGGGTGTGGACGACATTTAATAATTTCCAATGGGATCTGAATTACCAAAATCCATCTGTATTTAGGGCGATGACCCAGGAAATGTTATACCTAGCGAATTTGGGCTGTGACGTTTTGCGTCTAGACGCATTGGCCTTTGTTTGGAAAGAACAAGGCACTCAGTGCGAAAATTTACCTAAAGCTCATTTGCTCATCCAAGCCTTTAATGTTTGTACACAAATCGTTTGCCCAGGTGTTGTGTTTAAATCAGAAGCAATTGTGCATCCTGATGAAGTGGCAAAATATATCGACAAAGACGAGTGCCAAACGTCCTACAACCCTTTACTTATGGCGCTATTGTGGAATTCACTGGCAACCCGCGAAACTGACCTACTAGAACTAAGTTTACAGCGTAGATTTGCTATTGACGACTCATGTAGTTGGGTTAATTACGCCCGTTGTCACGACGACATAGGTTGGACGTTTGACGATGGTGACGCGGGTGAACTTGGTATCAATGGCTATGATCATCGCGCGTTCTTAAACCAGTTTTATACTGGCAGCTTTGACGGTTCTTTTGCCACTGGTCGAGGTTTCCAATACAACCCAGAAAATGGTGATTGTCGCGTATGTGGTTCTCTCGCGTCTTTATGTGGTCTCGAAGATGCATTGGCGACGCAGGATCAATTACACATCGACCACGCTATCGCTCGTATTTGTTTATTGCACGGGATCATCTTGACCATTGGTGGAATTCCTTTGTTATACCAAGGTGACGAACTTGCTGCTCTCAATGATTATTCATATGAAAATGACGATAAAAAACAGCATGATAGCCGATGGGTTAACCGACCTAAAATAACCAACAAGATGCTAACTGATGCGCAAAAGCCCGGCGCACCTCAGAACATTGTAAATAACACAATTAAAAACCTTATTTCCCTAAGAAAAAATAGCCCTGTTATTGGCTTAGGACATACCGACATTCTACCACTTGGTCATAGCCACCTATTTGCCTATAGACGAACATTAAACGCCCATGATGACGCTGTGTTTGTTTGTAATTTTAGTGAGTTTACGCAATCGGTTAGTCTCGAAAAAATAGACATTAATCCAAATGAAAAGCTTGTTGAAAACTTAACGGGCCAAACATACCAGCATAAACCCACCATGACACTGGCACCTTATCAGTTCATGTGGCTTACAAAATCAGCCCTAAATTAATAGGAGAATAATGATGGATAAAGTGATTTGTTTTGGCGAAGCTCTCATCGATATGCTTTCCACTGAACCTGAAAAATTCACCCAATATCCTGGCGGCGCGCCAGCAAATGCCGCCGTCGCGGTGTCTAAGTTAGGCGGTAATGCAATATTTTGTGGCATGTTAGGCAATGACACGTTTGGTAATTATTTGTTTAACAAGTTTGTCGAGTATGGCGTTGAAATTAATTATGTGGCGTGGACGCTCAAGGCAAAAACCGCGTTAGCGTTTGTTACATTAGACGCTAGCGGAGAACGTAGCTTTGAGTTTTATCGCCCACCTTCAGCCGACTTACTATTCACTCCAGATGACTTTGACATCGAAATGTTTGCGGTGAGTTCTATTTTTCATTATTGCTCAAACAGTTTAACTGAAACACAAATAGAACAAAGTACCTATACTGGGATCCAACATGCGGTTGAGCACAATTGCATTGTCTCTATGGACGTTAATTTGCGGATCAATTTGTGGCCAGAAAATGGCGACTATAAGTCAAAGATAATCAAAAGTATGAAGTCGGCAAACATAATCAAAGTCAGCCTTGAAGAATTGCATGAACTTGTACCCGCTGACGGGGCCGATGACTTTTTAGCGGCTTTATTGACTCAACAATGCCAACTAATTCTATTAACTGACGGCGCGAAACCGATAGTGTGTATGACTAAAAACCGAACTTTTGGTGTACCAACGCCAATAGTGGATGTGGTTGACACAACAGCCGCTGGTGACGCCTTTATTGGTGGTTTTCTGTATCAATTGAGTAAGCAAAAAGTAAAACTGAATACGCTAGAGACCTTCGTCAATTCGCCACAGTTAAATAAAAGCGTTTCGTTTGCTGCTCAATGTGGTGCTCACACAGTTACGCAACAAGGCGCTTTTCCCGCTTTACCAGACCAAGCGATGGTGAGTTATTTTGAACAAGAAGGCAATGGATAATGCGCGACAACTCGCACTCATTAGAATTTAAACTTAAAGCCATAGCTATGGTTGTGTATAACGACTACAGTATTTCTGCAGCCGCAGATAAACACTTAGTATCAAATTTTAAGATGTACAGCTGGGTTAAAAAATACGCGCCCATGTTAAAAGAAATGAACAAAAAATCGCATTTAAGACTCAAAGCTGAAGATTCATTAAAGGACGTTCAATTGATAAAAGCATCGGGCGATGATAGTGACAGTAAAGCAACAGCCAATCATGCCAAACCATTACGCCAACGACTTTAACTTATTCGCGCTTAAAATTACTTTTTTAAATAACATCACGCGGCGTATTGCCACCGCGTATCGTTATTACGACTGTAAAATTTTATCCACTTTATGATCAGTTGCCGGTAATGTTAACGTCATAGGTTGGTCGACGTAACTTACCTTCAATAACGCGACATCACGCATAAAATCGATAGATTCTATATCAACCGAAACCACATTTAAGCCGGTTCTTTGCTTGAGATCAGCAAATAAAATCGCTTTGTTTTCTGGCTTAATATTGTCAATCTTTTCATAAACAACATGTTGTATTCCAAATCGATTACGCAATAAACTCGAATCCACCACAAAGGCAAAAGCACATATTGCACCGTTAAGAATAAGCAAGTCTACTTCTGACATTTTGCCCACTGACGTTAATAAAGCAATCGCGGTCACCAAAAATAAGTAAGTCATCTCTTTTATGGTGATCGTTTCCGTTCTATACCTAAGCATAGTGAAAACAGCAAACAGTCCAAACGCAAACTCCATCGACATATCAACGCCATGCAATAGATACGTTATGATAAAGATGCCTAAACCAAACAATAAAAACGAACCCGCAACCGTTGCATTTTTGTTTATTCGAAAATAGCAGCCATAACAAAGCACACTAATAGACACCATATTAATAAAAAAACGTAGGATAAATTGTAAATCGATTTCAGTCATAACAACCTCTTAATAAATTTGAAGTATTCGGTAAGTTAACGCGCAATCATTCGCCCATATTGAGGCACGCTAAACGAGACAATGTTGGTTTAAAGCGGTTGGCTTTTAACGTTGATCCCTTTAATAACGAGCAACCAATGCAATATTTACTAAAACTGGTTGGCGCAATATTATTGCTACTCATGAGTTGATAAAATGGCGAATGTTTTGATATTTTTTGTTGCTTTAATTCGGCAATAAAAAAGCCTGGAAGTTCCACTCGTTTTGTTCCATCGGTTGATAAATACCAAAGGTTAAAATCAAGAGTAAGACGCTCTGCTTGTTGCTCATTTGCCAGTGCGATTCGTTGGTAACCACCGCGTTGAATAATTTCCAAATCGTTGTATTTATCTCGTGTTTGGGACTTAATAAACGGCATCACTGCGTCAAAACCTTGATCTTTTGGAAACAGTTTTTCCCTCGTTTTTATCGTTCGTTTTTTGTTGTTTTTAAACTTAACCTCGATAAAGTGCGTGTCCGTATCAACGTAGTGGCGATGCCTCACTTTATAACGATTTAAGCGGCCATTATGGTGGTCTTTGTACAATCGCATATCCGGTGTATCTAAATATTCATTTTGATAGGTTGAAACACGATTTCCGGCAATTTCTAATACGCTGTAGGACTGATGAATTTGGCCTAATATTTTTGGTAACATACTAATCGGCAACATAAACTTACTGTCGACTCGATCCATCAAATTAGCCTTATCCAGATCGGCCAGACCGTGGCTTTTAAACAACGTTAACGCCCTGGACAGCCCAGAATTTCTTTGAGGGTCAGAGTATTTGGGTGCTGCCGGTGTGTTGTCTAGTTGTTCAGTTTGTACTGCTATCATTGTTGACTCGCTTTGGTCGCTAAACATTAAATAAAGTTAGTGGAAAATGTTCCACTAACTTGGCGAGTACTTCTAATTGAATACTCTTTTTGTTACTAACCGCAGAAGCCTCGACCGGTACCTGAAGATGGAATATCACCTTCAAGCTGTTGACGAATATTAGCGACACGGTAGTTGATAAAGCTTGTCAGGCCATAAAATCGGCTAACAGTACTATTTAAGTTTTGTTCAAACTGCGAAGCGCTATAAAACGCGGTTGGATCGTTTTCAACATGAGGTCGGATCAAGTCAGCGATTTCTTCAACACGGTTAGCAAATGTTGTTGGTTCAAGCGGACCTTCGATAAGTTGCCACAGATAGCCGTGGTATACATCTAAGTTAGCTTGTTGCGAAAATACATTGTTAATAAGTGGTTTTTCCGACATGGGTCCGTCTGTCGGTTCGTCAATGTATAACTCACGAATATCAGTACGACACCCCATATTGAATGACCCAAACGACTCATTAAAATCCCATGGCAACAAGCTAAATACATCATCTTGTTCATAGATATAGTAGTTGTGAGCCAACGCACCGTGGTAACTATCTAAGTTAGATAAAGCAACACTCACCGACATGTAACGTAATAAACCGTCAACATCTATGACGTCGGTAGAACCGCTATCTAGCTCAGCCACAAAGTTTAAAAATGCACCGTTATCTGTGGTGTCTTCGTTTGTCTGTAAATTGATATCACTGTAGCTTTCAATATTGCTACTTAACCAAACCAGATCTGAACCCACACCGTCTGGCTTATAAAGATCACCGTTTGCATTGCTAAAATTGTTTTCTAAAAATTCACCGTCAATAGCTTCAACCATTAGGTACAAACCGAATAGTTCATCGTTAACATAAACATTTACAAAAGCATGCTGTGGCGTCGCAACGCCCATTTCCTTTAGCAGGTCATAGGCAAAAACTTCACGCATATAAGACGGGTCATTAAATGAGTTTTGCAGAGTAAATTTTTTCAAGCCAAAAAACTTTTGGCCATCGACATACTCATTTATATCAATTTTAAAACTGTACCGGTCACTTGTTGACTGCGCAACACTGCGTAAACTGGAACCGCCTTTGGTACGAATAGCCACACTGTCGAGCGTCGCGCCATTGAACGAGATTGCCGTTTCGTGGTATTCCTCGGCTTCTGGATCCGATAAAATACTTTGCCAATTGTCCGTTGTAATATTGATGTATAAATCCCTTACAACGGCTGAATCAAAGGCGACTACAGCGATATTGTCAGCGCCTTGGCTTGGCACTAATGTATCTTGCTCCCAACCATAACCACTTCCGGTTTCGTCCAAATTCAAACCAAAACTGTAACCTTCAGGAACGTCACTCGCATCCCAGCTTAAATAATCGACTGTTTCATCATCTTTTAATAAGCTCAATTCATCATTGTTACCAAGACCAAAAGGGACAAAGTAGTCACCAGGATCAGTGTCTGTGGCATAAATAACGAAATATTCCCCCGCCAACAGTTCCACATCGGGTAAATCAATTGGGTCGATATCATCACTTTCATCGATAACTTGGTAGTCAGACAGGGAGATGCTGTCTGCACTATTGTTATAAAGCTCAAACCAATCCATGCCATCGTTAGCTGCATTGGCCACAACTTCCGTGATTATTAACCCCGTATGATAAGCCAAGCTATTACCCGCTTCGGCGGTTGGTATTAATATGTGAGTCGCGTCACTTCCATCTGGGTAACGACCATAGCTTGTACCAATTAACGCTTGGCCTTTTTTCCATTCAAGCTGATCAATTAAATCATCTCCTTGATAAAGACTGACAACGTCTGACGAGGACAATTTAAATGCGACCGTTGTGGCATATTCAACCGTGTCAGTTGTAGCATAAATACGGTAAAACTCACCTTGGCTCAAAGTGACATCTGGTAACGACGACAAAATGCGATCTTCGTCCGCGATAGTATAATCGGCAAGGTTAATCGTGCCGCTTCCCGTTACATAAAGCTCAATCCAGTCAAAACCACCGTCACTATCTTTAGCAACAATTTCATTGATTCTTAATTCTGCGTCGTTGTTTAAAATTAGATCTGTAGGCGCTAATGCAGACTCACCTAATTCAATATTAGCTGCACCTGGGGTTGGCGATAGCGTTTGTGCTGTGCCGGTCCCGTCAGCAAACAAACCAAAGCTATAACCTTCACTCGCTTCGCCTTCTTGCCAGTCGAGTAGATCGACCTGCACATTGTTTTCATAAAGTGCGACTGCATCGTCAGAACCCAGCTTAAATGTCACAAAATAGCCATCCGTTGTAGCCGCGTCGGCTTCGTCAATCGCATAAATAACAATAAACTCTCCAGCATTAAGAGTCACGGAAGGCAAAGCCTGAGGTTCACGACCGTCTTTATCGTCGGTAATTGAAAAGTTTGATAAATCGACAGAGCCTTCTTTTACATACAACTCAATCCAATCGTTACCGCCGTCACTGGCGTCCGCGACAATTTCATTAATGACGAGTTGGCTGTTGGTTGATGTATCTGTTGACTCTTCTGTACCTGCGCCGCATCCATAAAGAATTCCAGCTCCGATTTGCAATGCCAATAAGGCGTATAACTTTGTTTTCATTTGGCGATCTCAATTGTAGATGTGACCATGAAGATATCGATTGAATGTGTAAAGAATGTGCACCAAATGAGAAAGCGTAGGATTGACGTTTATTAAATTGCTGAAACAAGATAAAGGAAAATTGGATGAGACGACTTAGTGGATATTGATGATGATGTTCTTCAAATCATTATTGTTAAGCTTGCGACGTTCTATTTTTTAGAAGGTAATGTTTTATTTATTCCAATTTTACTCTTGGGTGGATTTGGTATTGTAAATGCGCATTTAATCTTAAGGAGACAACTATGCATTCTTTGATAAACAAAATGAAAACGATATTAACTGGCGACGGTCTAAGCCTAGTTGCGAAGATCCAAGACGATACCGCAATGAATAGCAACCAAACTCAAGTGTGTAATTACCAAGATAACTATTACGGTGACCAGATTTGTGTATTAGCCGAATAACAATACAGAAAGAAAAGTGACAGGTGGCACAGACAATCTTCTTTGCCACTGCCTTTATCATGAGTCTAAATTTTTTACTTCATGCTTTTAGCTCATGCTTTTAGCTCAAACTTTTAGCCCTAACTTTTAGATCTGGGATTTGTATTAAATAATGGCAAACTGCCTGATGAGATTGTGGTAAACATTATTTAAGCTGTCGAGTTCGCTACGCTGTGTTGTACCGCTATTAATCAATGCCTGAATGGTCTTGTCCATTTGATACAGAGTATCGCGTAGACTAGGGTCAGCAATCATACTTTGCATCCACGTTACCGCTGCTATACGAGTGCCTTTTGTCACGGCGTTAACTTTATGAAGGTGTCTAGAGGGATAAACAACTGCGTATCCTGCCGGAAGCTTTACAGCTTGTTCTCCGCTGTCTGAACGCAATACAAGTTCACCGCCTTGATATGACTCCGGGTCAGACAAAAATAGGGTCATGGATACATCACTTCGCATGACATTCTGAGAATTGGGTAAACGCATAACTGCTGCGTCGACATGGTAACCATATTCTTCACTTTCACTGTATCGATTAAACACTGGTGGGAAAATATGGTGAGGCAACGCCGCCGATACTATGTCCGGCGTGTTACCTATTTGAGCCAAAATACGATTGGCGAGTGCCTGTACTTTGGGATCATCACAGTCTGCCTGATTGTTATTTTTCACATCAGCCGCCATGCCCATTGCGGTTTTTGATCCATCTTCCCATGAAGACGAAGGCAAAGAAGCAATGAGTTCAGCAACCTCTTGTTGGTTAAACAATTGTGAAATAACAATCATGGCAGTTTTCCTTTGGTCAATTTAGAACTGATAGTTAACAGTTAAACGTGTGCTTCTGCCGTCACCTAGGTACATAAATGAACCCGAGCGATAAGCAGCTGTCCAATATTCAGTGTCTAACGCATTACCAATATTTAGACGTAATGTCATTTTGTCATTTACGTTGTAATTAGCAAATAAGTTAATGACTTGATAGTCAGGCACTACGATGCTGTATTTATTTGTCGTTGAGTCATAACCCGCCGCAGTATCCGGTTGGCCACCATACATTTCACTTTGGTATGAGTAGTCACCACCAAATGCAAAATCTTTAGTTAACTGGTAACGCAATTGTAAATAAACACTATTGTCTGCAAAGTTGCTCAGAACGCGTCCGATATTGTCTTCATTGTAAGAATCCAACACCTCAGAGCTCATTGACGCAGCAGAAAATTGTAAGCTTAACTGATCATTAATGTCGCCGATTAAACCAACTTCAATGCCTCGAATTTGGTTTTCACCGGTATTTAACGTCCCTAATGTAGAGTAGCTATCACCGACACTTTCCATAACATCACTTTTTGTCATTTGGAAAAGCGCTAGCGAGAACATCACGTTATCGTCAAATACCATCCATTTAGTGCCTAACTCTAAGTTTTCTACAATTTCTGGGTCCGCTTGCGCTGCTTGCTCCGGTGTACCACATATTCCACCGTAACCACAGTTCGCACCTAAGTCAGATTCACCGCCGTTGATGTTTGTAGCGGTACTGTAATTAAAGTAGATATTACCGTCTTCAGTGATTGCATGCACAATACCAACGTGACCGTTATACATATTGTCAGAGTAGTCATATAAAATATCACCGCTTCTGCCGCTCGTATCATTGCTGTAGTCAAAGCTATCTTGACGTAATCCAAAGAACACTTGCGTGTCATCTGTTACTTGAACAGTATCCATGAAATACAAAGATGTTGTTTGAATTTCAAATGTCGCATCAGCGTCGCCAGTCACATATGAACGGCCCATTAAGCCTTGAATATCATCTATTTCTTTTCCGTTCTCGTCTATATAACAGTAGCTATCCGAAGCGCCACGGCGACCACTAACAACGCAGTTCGTATCGTTATTGTTGGTAATGTTATATACGCCGTTAACCACTTTTTCATTGGTAACGTCGAGTCCAAATACCAGCTTGTTGTCTTTACCTAACAGCTTTTTATCCCAAAATAAGTTAAATGCTGTGGCCCAATAATCTACTTCCTGCCACCCCTGGTGAGTACTTAACGTCATCGTGCTCACACCTGGTGCTATTGGGTCCGTCGCATCACGTGTAGTTGCACTTGTACCTGTCGTAATATATCCGTTTTCAGTGGAACCAATACGAGTTGAGTTTAAAAATAAAAGCTCGTCGCTAATCTGATAATTGGTACGGAAAGTAAACGTCGATACCTCAGAGTCAAGAAAGTCATTCGACTGCGCATATACGGCGATGTCTTCAATTGGGTGTTCTGCTTCACGATCGTAATAACTCCCTAGATCAGGAACGTCGTTCGCTTTTAGATAATATCCATCGGCAATAAACGATAACTTTTCGCTCGCTTCATACACGCCAGAAGCCTGAACACCTTGACGTGCTTTGGTTATACCGTCACGGCCAGGTTTCGTTTCATCGGCATCCAAAATATTTAGACGAACTGCACTTTCGTCTGTTAACGCTAGGTTATAGTCTAGAGTCACTCTGTGGTGATCATCAGTGCCTAAACCCACATCAACACGGCCAAAGCTATATGAAGTTGATGCTTTTTTGGTAACGCTATTTACCGCACCGCCTGATGAGCCACGTCCGGCAAATGTAGAACTTGGTCCTTTAGTGATTTCAACACGCTCTGTCGCAAAACTTTCACGAGTGGTCATGCCTGGGTCACGCAATCCATCAACAAATACGTCACTGCGAGCTTCGTGCCCACGAATAATATAACGGTCGCCAAATGCATTACCATTTTCGCCAGTCCCCAACGTCACGCCTGATTGAGCTGATAAGATGTCTTTAAGATCAGATTTACCTGATTCTTGAATTTGATCTAGCGTAAGAACCGTAATGACTTGTGGAGTATCTACAAGCTTTGCCGTGCGACGAGGATCACCTGATTTATCGTAGCGATAAATTGAATTTCGAATACCGTGAACTCGAATGTGCTCAATTTCTTCAGCGGCTTTTTCGGCGATACAAGCCTGAGAGTCTTTTTCGACGCATACAGATTCGTTTGTGTCTGCGATAGCCTGGCTAGCGCCAAACGACAGCGCAAGTGCGATAGTTTGCGCACCTAACGCAACCACTTGATTGCTTTTAATATTTTTTGTCATCGTTTGATTCCCAACGTTTTATTTTATGAATTTATTGAAGTGGCGGGATAATACTGTCAATCGACCACAATGTAAATGATAATCATTCTTATTTAGATGTTTATTTTGGGAATAAGATATTTTTTTAGATAATAAGACACAACAAAAATGCACATGATTGCGATTTTCGTAGGATAATTTTGAGATGGTGCATATTAGTGGGTAAATTAAGAAGTACAACAAGCGAACGCAATGCAAACGTTTAAGCTTAGTGGCAACTGGTCATGCACACCTGTTGAGTTTTGTTAATTATAGACATGCACTGTCGGCTAAATACCGTAATGGTGTTTAGCGCTATTATAACTTTAATTTTCGGAGTGTTTTCTGTTGATACATACGCTCGTCTGCTTTAGACAAACAATTAGAAGGGGAATCGCTTTCTATACTTGTCGCAATACCAAAACTGATCCCTGATTCTGGCCAACGAAAGGTCACGGACTCATCAATACTATTCAAGATGGTTTTGATTTTAGAGCCCATTAACGATAAACGGTGTTCAGAAACCGCCTCACAAACCCAGATAAACTCATCGCCGCCGGTTCGAAATACTTGCCCCAAATCTCCCAACTTATTATTCATTAGGTCCGCAACGTACTTTAAAAATACATCACCCTCCGCGTGACCATGTTTGTCATTTATCAATTTAATACTGTCGCAATCGATAAATACCGTCATATAAAATTCACTTAATTCTTTTAGCTTTTCATTTAAATAGTGGCGATTTCCCACTAGGGTTAATGAATCAAAGCGGGCATCGTTAAGTACTTTTTGATGTTCAATTTGTTTGATTCTCAGCCATTCCGATAATGAAAGTTGAATACAGATGCAATCAAGAGCTAACGCTACCAATACAACAATTTCAGGGTATTTTAAGTCAAGATCAGACGAATGTGACACCATAAAATAGCCCAAGGCTAAGCTATACAAAACGTTACCGACTAAGAAATACTTAGCTTTAAAATCCCTAACGGTCAGCATTTTAATACCAACAAAAATACTAAGAACGATCCACGCACAGGCCAAAATATGCGTCATGTAAAATGCACTTTTGAATGGTAATAATATTCCAAGTACGCCAAACAACAATGCAACTTTAGCGTAGAGGACTAAACCTCTAGCAATCCAATTTTTGGATTTTTTAAAGTCGAACAAATAGAAAGCAAAATAGCTAGCAAAAGCAATTGCAAACGGGAAAATATAAATCCCGCCATAGGTTGTATTCATTAATGTTGACGACAAAAAGCTTTGTATCAACCCTGACGCAAATGCCCAGCCGATACCATGTAAACCTATATAACCTGCACAATAAAATGCCACGAAGTGTTTTGTTCTTAAATACACCACAAAAGCCATTAGGGCTAATGTTAGCATCACTGACACTGACAAAACGGTAAATGTATTTATCTTAAGTTGCGTTTGAGAAAAGCCGAACTCGGATTGAATTACAATATTTGCGGGTGTTGGGTAGAGTTTAGCTTTTATGTAAATCCATAAATAACCCGATGTTGACTCGGTAAAATTAAGCCTGAATGCCTGCCTGTGAGCCAAATAAGCTTGACTGTTTTTATTCAATTGAGAAAAATCAGCGACAAGAGTCATAGTTCCGTATTCGTCCTGCCAAAATGCTACGCCACTATCGACAAAATTTGCCATTGGCATGACATACCAATCACCGGCTCCGCCTGTCGCTATTGGAATTTTGGCGACAGCAGCTCCGTTTTTTCCAAGCAGCGAATTGTATGTTGTATTTGATTGTTGCGCTGCTTTAATGAGTTCAGCTGCATTATGAGGATTTTTTAATTCGACGGCGTGCCACAAAACTTTATCATTGATTTTTAGATAAATGTCATCGTCGCTTAACTGCACTAAGTTGGTAGAAAAAGCCGCAAAAGAACTGCAGAACAATAAACAACTTAAAACGCGGAAGAGGCCTATATAGTATCGTTCCATTAATGCCTAACTTAATTAATGTGTTGTACTAATTATTGACCATAGCGCCTTATTGTCAAACGCATTTTTGCTCCGTAACAAAGAACCACACGACTAAAAATAGTCGTGCAACAAAAATGCGAAAAAGCCGCGCTTAAAATTTGCTCAATTTATTTTACCAGTGCTCTTCAATTCCTGTTCTAATAATTTGATATCACCAATCAAATTACCAACAGAAGCATTGTTAAGACCATTATATATTCCACGAATATGTTTATTGTGATCAATTAACACTAGATTTTCTGTATGCAGAAAGTCTTTATTACTTACATATTCACCTAAGTCTTCGTTGGCAAAATAGTCATTTCGAGCCAAGTTATAGATTTCATCCATATTACCCGTGACTAAATGCCATTGATTAGCATTAATGCCATTTTCTTTAGCGTAAGTTTGCAGTATTTCCACTGTGTCGTTGGTGGGTTGTATCGAGTGGGAAATAATTTTGAAGTAATCTTTATCTGCATAAGCTTCTTGTACTTTAGACAATTGAGAACGCATTTTGGGACAAATTCCGGGGCACGTGGTAAAGAAAAAACTTGCGACATAAATCTTATCTCTAAATGTGTCTGCCGTAACATATTTGCCACGCTGATCAATAAACTTAAAATCCGATATTTGATGCATATCGTTAAGCTCTAGACTGTCCGATTTTAACCACTTAGGGGTGAACTCAGCAGAATCGTAATAAGGCAATCGTTCCATTTCATCGGCTATTGCATTAGCGAATAAAAGGTTGCTGCAAAGTACGCTAATCAGCGTTATTAGACGGTAATAATTTTTCATCGTTAAGTTCCACACACATATTTGCTCGTTTTAGGCCATACACACGACCGTTCACATATTCATAATTACTATACAATTTGCCGTTTTTACGCCACGCTTGCTGTAGTCCAGACTCTCGACCAAATTCATAGTGTAATTTTTTAAACTTTTCACCCGTAACATACCATTGCTCAACATCACCGTGGACTTTGCCATTTTGATAACCCGTGACCGAACGAAGTGTGCCATTACTCCACCAGCTTTTGGTTTCGCCCTCTAGTACCCCCAACTTATAGGTTGAGTGAAAGCTTAATTGACCATTTGAAAACCACTGTTTTAAATAGCCGTCTCTTAGGCCCTGCTTAAAACTTGACAGCTTTGCCAGTTGCCCAGACGGGTAATAAGTCGCAACCTCACCTGTATATGGCTGGCCCTGATATAATCGCAAACCACTGGTTTTAGATATAGCAATCTGCTTTTTGTCTACACGCGTTTGTTCTGACGCGGTCAAATCGAAGCTGGTGCTTATTAACAGCACCATGATGGCAACCCAATTACTGGATTGCATTTGGCGAACCTTGATAGTTCCCAGGGAACAAAATGTAGTAAGCATTTAGGTAGAGTTCATTCTGGATATGGTAGTGATATTCATCTGCAGTCGAATGTTGAGTCATCGCAGTATGACCACCGGATTCGTCTAGATCTGTTGGGTAAGTTCCCGTTGAATTACACTTTCGACCATATAAGAAAAAACCATCAGAGATAACACCAATTAGATTACTGTCGTCATCTGAGAATGAAATGGGCTCTAAATGATAATGGTAACTTTGTGGACCAGTATGAGCACCGTTAAAATCTAAGCTACCAGCTGCATTGTCTAGTGGAATTCCGGGACCTTCTTCGTCGTTATAAATGACCGAACCACTAACGGCGATGCCAATTGCCCCTAAACCTGTTGCTGAAGAGCTACTCGACTTACTTGGACTGTTAGCAACCGTTAAGGTATATGTGCCAACAAAATCATCAATATCACCGGGAGCCATTTTTTGCGTTGTCGTCACGGTTGGGTCAACATATAACTCATGGCTGCTCGACCAGTATGGAGAGGTATGATTGGGTAGACCGTTGGTTTCGATTATCACATTGGAACCACTGATCACTACATCAACATTGTCTGTATCAAATTCACTGTAGGCGCTATGTAAAACCTCAGACGTTGTTGTATCGTCATTGTCAGTAGTATCACTTGTCTCCACCATGGTGTCGTCGCAACCGGCTAGGCCAATTGTTAATATTACGCATGTTGCTTGCAGTACCATTAATGATTTCATGTTTTTGCAGTCCTATAATTTGGGTCAATACGAGCTTACATAAAAAGCTACTTTAACTGTTGAGATAATGTTAGTGGTGAAGTGTGCAAATAATACCCGCCAATTGTGCAAACAATGTGGAACTTGCAAATAAACGACCGACTATTGATTTGTTTATTACCAGCCAATGAAAAGTATTTAAATTGGGCAGTACTAAAATTTAGATTGGATGTGATAACAAGATGGTTTATCAATAATTCACCGCGGGCAGTATTCGCACACGGTGAATGTATTAGGATCATCGCTAAAGGCAGGTGCTTATATATTATGTTCCGACGCCTGCATTCCTTTTAACAATCGACCAAAAATATCAGCCCCAGTTATAATGCGTTTTGACTCGCCCCATAACAATAAAACATCATTTTCAATCGCACCATCAAACGACTTTTCAAGCGACTCATTGGTTTTCATCTTAATCACAGCTTCGCTTAATGACGCCGAACCGTCCGTAAGCACAATTGGCCGATGACAATATTGATACGGGTCGAACTTTTCCGGTTCAAACAACGCGGCTCGCAGACAACCATCTGCGTCAATAACCAACAAAGGTTCATCGTCGTCATTGGTAAAGACTACCCAACGATGACCAGACTTATGTAACTGTTTTAAGAATGGGTCGTCTGCACTTGGCGTTATTTCTGGAATAATCGGTAAATCCAGCTTAGCCGGCAACTTAATAATTGAAGCCGGGTCAACAAATTCCCCTTCCTCACTAACCGTGATCTTATCGAATTTAAAAAAGTTAAGCGCACCGATACCTTCAACATGATTAATTTCGGTGTCTTCTGATTCAATGTGTTTACGGATAATGCTCGTAAGTTCATTCTCAGCTAAATAAGTAATGCCTTCTTTCCCTAACCACATGTCTAAAATCAGCCCCGTTGGTTTTGCCACCGGATACAAAATAAACTGATAGAAGCGAATAACAGGCGACAACAACGCCCCCATTTTTAACGCATTACGGGAAAAATAAGCCTGCGGGGTAATCTCACCAATGATGGTAATTGCAACAGCGGAGAATAAAAACGAACTAGCGCCAGCAAGTACCGAATCTGACAATAAGGTCAGTAGTACATTGATACCAACGTTCCCCCACAAAATTGTGGTTAGCAGAAAGTTAGAGTCGCCACGTAATTGTAAAATCTTTGCAGCGTCTTTATTTCCCTTGGCCGATTCAACTTCAAGTTGCAAACGACTTGGTGCGAAAAACGCTAAATTAAGACCTGAAAAAATTGCAGATTGTGAAATACACACTGCAATACCTATCCAAGTAATGATTTCAAATGACATTATGTTTCCTATCTTAATAAATAATTAGCAGGCAAATGCCATTACTACGTACTTGCCTTTAAAACCGGAGTATATAGCGAAAAATCAATTTTAGTACAAAGATATTTTTTCGCCTTTTTCAATCGTATCTTCCGTGTGTTCAACCTTATTTTAATTCTTTTTAAATTATAAGCTTAGCAACTTAAAAAATGACTATTGTAAAATTGGACCTCACAAGCACGGTGACAAACTTACAATTCACGGCTTTAACTACCCAGCGTTAAATCTATTTAGCGTCTAGCTAATTGACAAGACGCGCTTATGTTTTGTTAAAAGTAGAGCAAGGCTATTGATTTGGTTTTGCTGTTGTTTTGGGTCGGTTTTGTATGGGGATATTTAGTTCGCCTCTTGTTATCCGCAGTCGTACCTTGAGCAAATAAACAATATCGACCTAACAGTGTTAGTTGTAAAAATGGCTAACGGTATAATGGCGTTAGCCATATTTTGCGCGCACTTGAAAGCGGGCAGATAAAAATTACAGGTGGGCCTTTAATACCTCTGGAAGTCGCTCTGGCGTGAAAATTTCAATCCAGTAACCATCGGGATCTTTGATAAAAGCAATGCTTTTCATCTTGCCATCGTTTGGTTTCTTTTTAAATTCAACACCCAGTGACTCAAATCGTTCGCATGCTGCATCAATATCCGGTACCGAAAACCCGATGTGACCAAACCCCTTTGGGTCATCATTACCACTGTGGTATTTGACGTTAATGTCATCTTCGTCGCCCCAATTATGGGTCAGTTCTAACATTGCTGGTCGGCCGAACGTTTGCACCATACGTTCATCTGCGTCGGTGGACCAATCCGAGTGTTGCTCTGGTGAAACCGTCGCCATAAAATAAAGTGAAAACTTCATTTCAGGGAAATCCAAGCGTTTAACCAACGTCATTCCCAATACTTCAGAATAAAACGCTAAAGATAACGCCGGGTCTTTAATTCTAAACATGGTTTGGTTGAAAACAAATTTGTGGGTGGCAGGATCATGATTTTCTACTAATCCATCTGCTTGATCAAAATGGCGACTCATAGTGTGTTCCTTTATTTTGAGCTCTAAAGTGTGTAGCTCTAACTGACTAGTCTAAAAGTGATTAATTGGGCATATTTCACCATTTTTCAAATCGCATGTTGTATTTAATTAGAAATTAGCTTTTACAACAATTTTGCCCTTCTTGAATTGGGGGGCACTTTACAGTGCCATAAGAACAAAACACACAGCAATCCCCTTTTAACGGCTTTAATAAAACATGGCAGTCTTGGCATTCATAAAACCACTGACACGCATTAGTTGGCATTTCTTCGCTTTTACTAAATCCACACTCTGGACACGTTAACGTTGAAATAAGTTTTATGTTTTGCATATTTGCCTCGTTGTTGGTTTTACAATATCAAATATCGACGTCACGACCATGATGCCTAGCCCTGCGTAAAATAAATACGTGCTCCAACTGTATTGCCACAGCGGATAAAGGGTAAGTAGTATTAAAGTTGGGCCAGCAATGCTTAATGCGCCACGTGAGTGATTATGATGTTGAACCCAGCCATAGATGTTGACAACCAAGGCAAGAGTTGCAAATAGCGGGAGTAAACTATTAACCGCTATTCCTTCATAGGTGGAAAGAAATCCTAAGCCAAGTGTTGAGGCTAAAGCCCCCAGAGCCGGGAAACAAGCTGTGCAACTAAGTGTCGCTAACCACACCCCACCCAAGCTCACTTTATCGAGAGTTTTGTTTAACATCTAAAACTAATCCTAAATTATTTTTAGATAGTTTACAGTCCGTAGTTATATACGGAGTCAAAGCTTATTTTAGTGAGTTGATAATTGGGCAGGAGGAGTAGTCACGATTGGCTTCGCATGAATTAGTCATTTCGCTGATAACTTTTTCCAACCTCTGTAAATCTGATATTTTATTTCTGATCATGTCTAATTTTTTTCGGCCCAATTTTTCAACTTGTGCACAATTATTTTCCATCGACATCAAAGAAGAAACCTCTTTTAACGTAAAACCAAGCTCCTTTGCCTTCACTATAAACTTTAGCTGGTTTTCAATGTCTTCGCTGTACAACCGGTATCCAAAATCAGGCTTTAATGGCTGTACAATCAAACCTTGTTTTTCGTAAAACCTTATAGTCTCAACGTTTAAATTTAGCGCGTTAGCTAGCTTCCCGATTGTTTTCATATCTTCAATTACCTTAATTATTGAGCCAATTAATATTGGTCACATTAAAGATTATTATCCCGAATATCATGACTCAAAATAATACAAATTACGACACATTAGGTTTCAACGACAAACTTTTCCTGGGTGAATTCAACAAATTGACTCAGGCGCTTTGGCTGTTGAATTAACTGTGGATGCACAATATATATCTGGTTCTGCTGGGTTATGTAGTTATCTAAAACCTTTACTAAGTCGCCATTATCTATCTCTTGTTGAACAAGATATTCAGGGACTTTAATATATGCATCGAGTTGCTGTATTTAGTTGTGTTTATTCAATGTAACTTTTACATTAGATACGTCGAATAAATTATCAAGTTCAATTAATAGGGGATATGCGTGATTTCTATCAAACAAATATTTTCAGTTGTGGTGTTAGCCGCAACGGTTGCCGCCTGTACCGATCCAGAATCATCTGGGTCTGTGCAAATTGAGTCTGCTAAACAAAGTAAATCACTCAGTATCGAAAAATACCAACTTAAAAACGGACTTGATGTTGTTTTGCATCAGGATAAATCTGATCCTGTCGTCGCTGTAGCGATTGTCTACCACGTAGGTTCTAACCGAGAATTACCAGGCAAAACTGGTTTTGCGCACTTTTTTGAACATATGCTGTTTCAAAATTCTGAGAACGTAGGCGCTGGCAACTTTATTAACAACATTGGTAGTATGGGCGGCACGTTAAACGGCGGCACGTGGCAAGACGGCACGATATATTATGAAGTTGTCCCTAACGACGGCCTTGAACAAATCCTGTGGATGGAGTCAGACCGCATGGGTTATTTCATCAATACAGTGACACAAGAAGGACTTGAGAACGAAAAACAGGTCGTAAAAAATGAAAAACGCCAAAGTATCGATAACCGTCCATACGGACATACAGATGCTGTTGTTATGGAAGCTATTTACCCAAAAGGTCATCCGTATAGCTGGAGCGTTATTGGTAGTTTAGAAGATCTACAAAATGCGACATTACAAGACGTTAGAGACTTCTATCAGAAATGGTACGGGGTTAATAATGCCACCTTAGTGCTCGCCGGTGACTTCGAAAGCGAACAAACCAAAGCTTGGATTGAAAAATACTTTGGTGAATTACTACCACAACCAGAAGTCTCAGCATTGCCACCAATGCAAGCAAAACTAGATAAAAACGTATCGTTGTTCCACGAAGATAACTTTGCTCAATTACCAGAACTTACCTTAACCTTCCCTATTATTGAGCAATACCATCCTGACGCGTATGCCTTAGAATTGTTAGCCGATGTCTTGAATGATGGAAAAGACAGTGTCTTTTATCAAACCCTTGTTGAGCAAGATAAACTGGCTCCTTCGGTACACTTATCTGCCTACATTGGTGAAATTGCCGGTACTTTTAGTATTTCTGCTCGGGCGTTTGACGGCACTAAATTAGACAATGTAAAAGCCAGTATCGACAAAGCCGTCGCTCGATTTTCTAAGGAAGGGTTTAATGATGAACAACTTGCTCGGATTATTACTCGCAAAGAAAAAGCCTTTTATAACAACTTAACGAGCGTTTTTAATAAGGCATCATCGCTGGCTATTTATAATGAATTTGCAGGTGATCCAAATTTAATTACGACAGAAATTGAACGTTACAAAAACGTGACTCGCAAAGACATTATGAATGTTTTTAACAAGTACATTAAAGGCCAACACTATGTCGCCACCAGCTTTGTTCCGAAAGGCCAGACTGAGCTTGTATTATCAGATGCAACCAAAGCTAATGTCGTAGAAGAAAAAGTGGTCCAGGGCGCTGAAACAACTGCAGTCGACAAACCAGAGACCGCATTAACACCTCTGGTACAGGCAACTTCAGCGTTTGACCGGTCAGTTAGACCTGAATTTGGTAAAAAGCCAACGATAACGCTGCCAGACGTTTGGAATGCAACATTAGACAATGGTATTCAAGTGCTTGGTATCGAACACAACGAACTGCCTCTAGTTTCGTTTTCGATTCGCATAATGGGTGGCCATGCATTTGATACTAAAGGTAAAGTCGGCACTGCAAACCTAGTTACCAGTATGATGATGGAAGGCACTGCTAATAAGACACCACAGCAGCTTGAAAAAGCTCTTGGAGAATTGGGTGCTGATATTCAATTTACCACGAGCGACGAATACCTAACACTGACGGGTAATACACTTGCTGCGAACTTTACAGAAGTTATGTCGCTTGCTCAGGAAATACTATTGCAGCCACGTTGGGATGAAGCTGAATGGGATCGCATTAAAAAAGAAACCATAGCTCAAATTCAACAATCAAAGGGGAGTCCCGGCGCAATTTCAAATAACGTTTATAACAAATTAATGTACAGCGCAGACAATATGTTATCGACGCCAATTTTAGGTACAACTGACGATCTAAATAATATTGACCTGCAAGATCTGAAAGCCTTTTACGCCTCTAATATTGTCGCGAACTTAACCAGCGTTCATGTCGCTGGTGATGTCACGCAACAACAAGTCAAAGCAAGTTTAGGCGCTCTTTCAAAAGGATTAACAGTAAAAGACGTCACAATGCCACCAGCAAAAGCGGCAACGCCAATTGATAAAGCTCAATTATATTTTGTTGACGTGCCAGGGGCTAAACAGTCGTTTATCCGAATTGGCTCAAGAGCTATGGTTGCAAACGCAGATGATTATTACCCCTTAGTAGCGGTAAACCACAATTTAGGTGGCAGCTTTTCAGGTCAGTTATTCCAAATCTTACGATTGCAAAAAGGCTATACCTATGGCGCTTATTCAAGTGTAAATCGCAGAAACCTAGGCGGTGTATTTACGGCAAGTTCAAGTGTACGGTCAAATGTGACATTAGAGTCACTACAAACATTTAGAGAGATTATGGCTGATTACGTCGCGGCCTTTGATGCCAATGCTCTAAAAGAGACTAAATCAGTATTATCACGTTCAAGTGCCCGCGCTTTCGAAACCACAAACAGTTTGATGGGTGTATTACAAAATATCAGCAGCTACCAACTGCCAAAAGACTACGTTGCCAAACAACAAGCGACATTAGCTAATTTGACCCTAGAGCAAGCGCAACAAACACTTGCTAACTACATCAACCCAGACAAAATGTTATACCTTGTCGTTGGTGATGCAGAAACTCAACTTGAGCGCGTTAAGGAATTAGGTCTAGGTGACCCAATTGTTTTAGATACTTCGGGCAACCCGGTAAACTAAATTCACTTCAACTTTATGAGTGAATTGGTATTCACCTTCTTTAATTGATAAAGAGGTAAATGACTGCCAATTAAAAGCCAACCTTAACGACTAAGGTTGGCTTTTTTGTTCTGATTGTTATGAGCCAATCGAAGGTGGATTAAGACCTGTGGGTTCAGAGTCGCTGATTTTATGATTTCCTCTGCACTCGGTTGGAGATCCCTAATATCGCTGTGGCTCGACTCATATTACAAGCTAGGGGATGACGGTTTTTCCTGGGTATTTGG
>NZ_JAUORW010000026.1:0-46358 GCF_030548245.1 Psychrosphaera sp. 1_MG-2023 | reverse complement strand
CTTACTTACTTACTTACTTACTTACTTACTTACTTACTTACTTACTTACTTACTTACTTACTTACTTACTTACTTACCTATTTAATGATTTTAATAGTTGGTTGGCCTTCTAAATACCCTAGAGACGTTAAAAATTCGTCTAATTTGTATAACGTATCGGTAAAATTCTTTTTAGAGTTGTAGTTGAAGAATCCGTGTTTCCCGCCTTTATACAAATACAGTTCAGAGCGAGAACCTAATGCCTGCATTTTGTCTCGGAACGACTCAGCTGTCGCAACTGGTACAAGATGATCTTTTGTCCCTAAAAATACAATTGTTGGCGGCACATCTTTTGTTAGATTATGCATTGGCGAAAAATCCTGCCAGTAATCTTTCACGCGATTAAAGCCATAACCTGCTTTGCTATTGTCATAAACCGGGTTAAATAATGCTAATGCACTAGGCATAGTGTCGATGTTCAAATTATCATTTGGGTCGTCAAATTTTGATATGGTTGCCATAGCTACTGCCAAATGGCCACCTGCAGAACCACCTGACGCAACAATTTTGTTCGGGTCGATGTTAAATTGGGCAGCATTTGCCTTAAGCCAGCGCATTGCGGATTTAGCATCCATTACCGCTTCTTTTGGAGTCGTTTTGTTGCGACTTTTAACTCGATATTCCGCTGCAATCGCCACCATTCCACGAGAGGCTAAATATTCACTTTGGCGATAAAATTGTGCTGGACTACCACCGTTCCAACCGCCACCGAAGTAAAATAGTATTGCAGGGCGTTTTTTGTTGGTATTGCTTGATGGTGGCAAGAACACATGCATCTTAAGTTGTGTCTTCCCTATGGTTTTGTACAAAACTTTCTTGTCAGGTTGCGGCACTGGATCTGCTTTTGCCTTCGCTTTTGCCTTCGCTTTCGCCTTCGCCTTCGCTTTTGCTTTTGCCTTTGCATCTGATTTAGATGCAGAACTTACTTTTTCCGACGAAGCGTCAATAGTCGACTTTTCTACTGTCACTGCCTGTTCACTCGCGCATCCGGTAACAAATACACAAGCAAAAAGTAAACTGAATATTAATTTCATTTATGGAGCCTTTATAATTCTAATTAGTGACCTTTAAAACAAGGTTAAAACCGAAAAAGCGTAAAAATATGTATTAACTAAAGTGCATACAGATTGGGCACGACGCATTCGATTATTTGTCGGGTTCAGTTTAACTTACAATTTAAAGCCGCAAAGGTTGATACATAAGATTTTAGTGGTATTTTTTTACGGTTGTTGCCAATTAAAACTGTTTTAATTTTATGGTCAATAATTTTGATAATATAAAGCACATTGGACAAGGATTTAATTTTCCAACTGCAATTTTTGCTGTGCGAATAAAAAAATTATTCAACGTTATTGGTAAATAAACCGTTTTAAAGAAGAAGAACAACATGGCAATACTCCGTCAAACAGGGTACAAATTTCTCACCACTTTTACACTACTTTCGGTCCTTTCGGCCTGTAACATGTCATCGACAAAATCCGTTTTAGAGAGCAAAGTAGAAAATCCGTCAAAATCACCAACAAAACCTAATATCGTTATCATATTTGCAGATGACATGGGGTTTGGTGATATTCAAAGTTATAACACCGACAGCCTTGTGCCAACGCCTAATCTAAACGCACTTGCATCTGAAGGTATGAAGTTTACTGACGCTCATTCTTCTTCAGCCGTTTGTACACCGTCACGTTATTCATTGTTAACCGGGCGTTATGCCTGGCGTACAGCGCTAAAGAAAGGAGTGCTTGATGCAGAGTCTCCGCTGATGATAGACACTAAGCGCGAAACTATTGCTGGCTTGCTAAAAAAAGCGGACTACGAAACGATTATGGTTGGTAAATGGCACTTAGGACTAGGGGAAGGTAAACCTGATTATCGTGGCCAGTTATCACCGGGACCAAATGTTCTTGGCTTTGATTATTTTTACGGCATCCCTGCATCATTAGATATGGGACCTTATGTTTATATCGAAAACGAACACGTTGTGACGCCATTAACAGGTAATAAAATCGCAGCGAGCAAACATAGAAGAGGCGGTGGTGATGGCTTTTGGCGCAAAGCTGAAATAGGTGACGGCTTTAAACACCAAGAAGTACTGCCTAATTTAACTAAAAAAGCGGTAAGCAAAATTGCTGAAGCGGCTAACAAAGAGAAGCCATTTTTTATGTACTTCTCACTCCCTTCACCACATACACCGTGGTTACCAGCTAAAGAATTCCAAGGCGTTAGTGGTGCAGGCACTTATGGTGATTTTGCCGCTAATACAGACCATGTTGTTGGTGATGTTTTAGCTGCAATTAAAGCCGCTGGCATTGAAGACAATACGATAGTTATCTATTCGTCAGATAATGGCGCGCACTGGAAACCAAATGATCAAAAGAAATATGCGCATCGCGCAAATGGCGAATGGCGCGGACAAAAAGCCGATATTTATGAAGGCGGACATCGTGTACCACTTATCATAAAGTGGCCTGGTAGAGTTGAAACAAATGCCGAATCGGCTGCCCCAATCGTATTAAATGACATTGTTCGCACTATGGCATCAATTGTAGGTGTGCAACCAGGACAGGGTGCTGCGACAGACTCTTATGATTTCTCACAGGTATTGCTTGGGCAGAGCGACAAGTTTGACCGCGCACCTATGATCCATCATTCAATTAAAGGTCGTTTTGCTATTCGAGTTGGCGATTGGAAATTAGTGGAAGGCAAAGGAAGTGGTGGCTTTTCTAAACCGGCTAATATAACCCCTAAAAAAGGTCAGAGCCCGTTTGAGTTGTACAACTTGGCCCTTGACCCTGCAGAAAAAAATAACCTGGCAGATAAAGAACCAGCCCGAGTAAAATCGATGTTAATTGAACTTAACGATATACGAAACCACGAAACGGTTTCATTTTAGGAAGGGAACTAAACCTTCGATATAAAAAAGCTAGGGCACTTAACATGCCCTAGCTTTTTTTTGCTCTAATTCACCAATCAATAATCTCTATTTTGCAATAAAAATAAACAAACTTACTTTTATTGCTCTTGAGGAATGATACGTAATTACTTAGTGTCAGCTTCGATAAACTTAATCTTAAAGACATGAGACCGACTACCATGACCCGGTGTAGAGTTAATTCCGGTAGCCATATATAAATATGCTGGCTTGCCGTCTTCAAACAAGATCTGAGGACGTTCTAGACGACCGGTTAAGTCACCACGGTAGACGGTATTGTCAGCCAATGTTTCTTTGCCAACGTAATGATCTAACGCTTCAAAGCTTCGAGTAACGTTTTCCCAAGGAAAAAACAAACCGTCATCTGATTGCCACAACAGACCACCGCCATGTGAACCTTTTTTACTGCCAAAGTCACGACTTAAAAAATAAACCGACTCATTCATCTCAAACGCGTATACATCTTCAATACCGCGCCAGTCAGGGGTCACTTGTTTAGTGTAGTTGTAAGGGCCTTCAAGCGTATCTGAAATGGCAACACCGTAGGTATATGCACCCCATTTTTTCTTTGGATTTTTTTTCAGGACAGACTTGTTATAAAGAAAATATTTGCCGTCTACTTTGAGTAACGTCGGATTTGAAACCCCAAGCTTAGCGGTTTTATTCCAGCTATTTTCATGGGTGCCTTTTCGTAAAATCGTGCCATCGGGTTCCGCACCAGCAGCCGGACGCCAGTTGTCGTTTAAATCGTCTGCAACGTACATAATAATGCGCTGGGTCACCAACTTATTGTCTTCATTAACAATAAAGCTCAGGACATAGCGGCCATCAATCTTTTTAATCGTTGGATTATGTGGAGCATTAAATTTGCCACCTTTGTCGGCCACAGCGATACCAACAAATTTAAACGGGCCTTGAGGTGTATCCCCAACATAGTGACCGATTTCACTTTCTTTAAACCAACCACTGAAGTCTTTTTGTCCATCTAGAGACCACTGGGCAACATATAAGTGAACCTTGCCATCAGGTCCTATAATCGGCGATGTGCCCCATATGTGTTTGCCTTTGGCTTCTAGCGCGACGCCAAGGTATTCATATTCTAACTTACTCGGTTTGGCGATACTCGGTGAAGGCATTGCGCTTAATATCACTGAGATACACAAGATTAACATAACTTTATACTGCATTTGTGAAACTCCAATTTAAAAAAATCTGTATTTAATTTGTTTATTAATAATAAACAGCGACTATCTACCAGCTCGCTTTATTAGGGTCGTAGTTTTTATTAAGAGGCATAGTTTGGGCGCCGACTTCTAGTCGCCACTGGCGTAATTTTGATAACAACGAAGCGGTTAATTCGGGCTGTAAATGCGCGATGTTGTGCTGTTCGCCAATATCATTTTTCAAATTATAAACCTCAATTTTTTGGTCATTAAAAAATTCAATAAGTTTAAAGTCGCCATCGCGGATCGCGCCAGAAGGCTGACCTTGACGGTGATAATGTGGGTAGTGCCAATACAAGGCATTGCGATGTAATGTTGCTGACGGTTCAAAAAATAAGTGAGAAATGTCAACGCCATCTAATGTTGATGTTGGCGTTTTTGCTCCGCTAATTTGGGCAAATGTGGGCAGCAAATCCACTGTACTAATTAATGTATCTGATGTTTGATTCGGTTTGATCTGTCCGGGCCAACTGGCAATAAATGGAATGCGAATTCCGCCTTCATAAAGCGTCGCTTTACCATTTCGAAGTGGCGCATTATCCGTTGGTCGTCCCGTATCATTTTTATCTAAACCACCGTTATCGGACAACAGGATGACAAGGGTATCTTCGGCTAAATTATTGTCAGTTAAGTAATTCATCACAGTCGCTACGCTATCGTCGAGAGAATGCAGCATTGCCGCGTATTGGCTATTATTTTGGTTCGATTTAACCCATTTTTTTCGTTCGTCATAAAGGGCTTTGATGTCATCATTAAAATGCACTTTGGTATGAACGCTATAGTGAGAAATCGTGACAAACCAAGGTTTGTTTTGTTTCGATATTTGCGAAATATAGTCAATAGCTTCATTGGTCAGTTGATGCACACCTTTTGGATCTTGTTTGTTGTGCACGCCATTGAGACTAAAATCTTGATGTCCGGCGTCGAAACCATGGTATTGGGCTGCGATATTTTTTTCGCTGTCTTGTTTTGTTAATGGTCTATCGACAAACTCTTTAAGACCCTTTATATGCCACTTACCAAACCATGCGGTTTTATAGCCGTTATCTTGCAGGACTTCGCCTACCGTCAGATCTTTTGCCTTAATGCCATCTAAATTCCATGCGGGAACTGAGTATTTTTCGTTTGGATATTGCCATCCTGGGATCCAGTCGGTGACGTGCAATCGGGCTGGGTGCTGGCCGGTTAAAATGCTCATACGTGTTGGTGAACAAATATGTGCGGCGGAATAGGCTTGGGAAAATTTGATGCCGCTGTTGGCAAGTTGGTCTATGTTTGGTGTCTGATAAAAGTCACTGCCATAACTCGATAAGTCTCGCCAGCCAAGATCATCAACTAGGATCATCAAAATATTAGGCTGTTTACTTGTTTCGGTTTGCGCAATCGCGCTCGACATAAAACTAATACAGCTATAAAACAACAGTAAACTGATTAGGGACTGTTTCATTTTACATATCCTAAATGGTATCCCCTCAGTGTTAACTAAGGGGATGTTGTTTCTTAACGCTAATAACGGCCTTGGATGATTTCATCAAGACGTCTTTGAAGCTTTGACACTAACTCTGGATTTTCCGCAGCAAGGTTATTCAGCTCTCCAGGATCGGTGGATAGATCATAAAGTTGATCCTCGTTTATGTAGCCGCCTTTAATTTTTTTGGATTTTATAAAATTCGGCTTTTTGTTCGATTTAGGGATGAATTTAAACTGGTTATGGCGCAACGCCGAATTCCCCAATGACTCTTCAATCAAATCAACTCGGCCATTTTCTGATTTGCCTAACCAAACAGAAAGCTGATCTAAACTGTCGACAGCCTCATCATCGGCTAATTTGACGCCAACCAGTTTCGCCAATGAGCGGTAGATATCCATTTGTGAAACTAACGCATCGTTCACTTGTGGTTGAATGGTTCCTGGCCAGTAAACGAGTGTTGGTACACGTGTTCCAGCTTCTAAACGACTGTATTTACCACCGCTAAATGGTCCCCCGGGTTTATGGTCGCCAAGCATATTGGCGGCATCATCAAAATATCCGTCAAACAAAACTGGGCCATTGTCGCTGGTAAAGATGATCAAGGTATTTTCAGCTAGTCCTAAGTATTCAATTTCTTTTATGATACGACCAGTGATCCAGTCCATTTGAGCAATCGCGTCACCACGTGGCCCCATTGTACTTTTTCCTTTAAAACGAGGATGAGGCAATCTTGGCACATGAATGTCGTGAAATGACTTAAATAAGAAGAATGGGTTAGCTTTATTTTTTCTAATAAAATCAATGGATTTTTCGGTAAATACTTCTGCAAAATCTTCGTCTACCCAATGAGCCGCTTTACCGCCATCCATGTGACCTATGCGACTTACACCGTTTACGATGGTTTTGTTATGTTGACCATCCGCTTTATAACGAAGCAGTTCTGGATTTTCATAACCTGTTGGCATATCGCCAATTTTTTTCTTGTAATTAACTAATAGCGGATCGTCTTTTTGCAAGTTAACGACATTGTGATCTTCAACATAAACCGTTGGTACTCGGTCGCCTGTAGCAGGGATCAAAAAGCTATAATCAAACCCTATTTCGAGCGGGCCCGGTTTTATGGCTTTATTCCAATCTAGATTGCCATCGCCTAAACCAAGGTGCCATTTACCAATAACCGCGGTTGTATAACCCGCTTTTTTAAACATGGATGCCATAGTGGGTTTGCTCGGCTGAATTAATGCAGGAGCATCGCCTTTTAAAATTTGCGCATTATTTCTAAATCCATGTTCCCCGGTTAATAAAGAGTAACGTGACGGAGTGCAGGTAGCCGCAGAAGAATGGCCGTCGGTAAAACGAATGCCGTTTGCTGCAATACGATCAAGCTCCGGGGTTTCAACGCCTTTTGCGCCGTAACTGCCTATGTCGCCATAACCTAAGTCGTCAACATAAAAGATAACAACATTTGGCGTAACCTTATGTTTTGAGCCCTCGGGCATCACATTATCATTCATAGTGCTAGTTGCGTTTTGAGATGATTGCCCACAGCCTGACGCCAGCGCCGCTAGCGTCATCGCAAACAATATTTTTAGTTGCGCTTTCATTACCTTCCCTTATCTTGAAGTAGTTTTTTATTAGTATGATTTAGAGTGAATTCTGGATCAAATTTGGGATTTAGCTCTGTTGGAATTGGCGCATTTATGGCAGTGCGCCAAGAGTTAAGATCTTTACTTAAGTTATTAACGATTTTAGGCAAGTAAGCAGCTAAATTTACATGTTCACCTAAATCATTTTCTAAGTCATATAACTCAAATACGTTATCTTCGAAATAATGGTGTAGCTTCCATTTTCCTTGGCGCATAGTCGAGCCTGGCCGAGTTCGAAATAGCGGGTCGCGACTTTGATCAGCGCTTGCATTGTAGGCCTGTAAATAAATAGGAAAATGCCAGTATAGGTTTCTTTTTTCGAGTGTTTTGTTGTCAAACCAAAGTGGTGATAAATCGCTTCCGTCTAACGTTTGTTTACTCACATCTGCATTGATAACGCTAGCTAACGTAGGGTATAAATCAGCATTTATGACTGGGGTTGCATCGGTTCTTGGTGCAATACGATTTGGAAAAGAAACAACAAGTGGCACACGTGTTCCACCTTCATAATAACTGCCTTTGCCGCCTCTTAGTGGGTCTTGGTATGAAATAGAACGGATCCCACCGTTGTCTGAAGTAAAGATAACCAGGGTATTGTCGAGTAGTTTTTGCTGCTCTAACGAACGCATTATTCTGCCAACGTTGATGTCCATTAGTTCTACCATTGCAGCAAACGTAGCGTGTCGTTCATTGCGAATAAGCGGGTGATCTAAATACTTTTGTTTTACCGACTCGGTTGCTTCAAGAGGGGTATGAACCGTGTAAAAAGGAATGTAAGCAAAAAATGGCTGCTCTTTGACCGCCGATATCCAATCGATAACTTCGCTAGTGAGGCGGTCAGGCAGATATTCTCCGTCAGGGCCATCGGTGATGAATGGTAGGTTATAGGGACTAAAATAGGTTTTTGGATGTCCCTTTTGATACCCCGCCACATTGTGATCAAAGCCCTGTGTTTTAGGATCTAGACCCAAATGCCATTTACCAAAATTGCCCGTGGTATAACCTTGTTTCTGAAACATTTCAGCCATGGTAATGACATCGTCTTCCAAATCATTCGTATTGGGCTCTGGGATCAGCTTACGTGTTTTTGCATTGCCACGAGTTGAAGGCGATACGGTATAAACACCGTGACGCGGCGAATATTGGCCACTCATCAAAACCGCTCGACTAGGAGCACAGTTCGCAGCACCGGCATAAGCATCGGTAAAGGTAAGTCCTTTCGTTGAAAGGGCATCAATGTTCGGGGTTTGAAAAACACCAGAGTGGTCGTTATAGCCAACATCAGCCCAGCCTAAGTCGTCAACTACGATCATGACCACATTTGGCGTCTGTGCTGAATAAGCATTAAAGCAACAAATCGATAGGAAAAAACTTACAATAGAGAGCGTTCGCATTGGTGTGTGTAATTTTTTGATTATATTGGTTAATAACAAAAAAGCGGGCTGAACCCGTAAATTTGTTGCCAACATGAATGGTTGTTTAGGATTAAACCTGTATTAAATCAAAAATCAGTTAAAGATGTTTCGACGATTGGTTTGAATTAAAGTTAGGAAGGTTAGGAAGGTTTACTAAATTGGTGATTTTCTAAAAGGCGCCAGCTTGCGATATAGGCAAGCCTGGCGCATTGAATTGACGTTACTCTGTCTGCGGTGACCACTTAATTATAAAGGTTGCACCCGGTTCCACAGTTATATCAAAATCTGTATTTGCTCGCTTCATAGCACCTAATGGTTCAAGTGTAATAGCGTTAGGATTTGACTTTGAATTATCGATAAGTGGATTGCCAACCGTCGACATCAATGCCCATACTTCTGCTTTCATTGGCGTTTCTGTTTTAAATCCATCCATCGTAATTTTAGCAACCGTTCGCTTTCTGTCAGAGGTATTCGTTAATACCACCCCAACGTGTTTTTGATCAGGGCTGACACTAGCGGTCGCTAAGATTGCAGGTATTTTTTTCCTTCTAAATTTGTTTTGAGCGCCACTGACTTCAACTTTAACAAACTGCTGTTGCATATGTTTGGCAAATATTTCAATAGGGAACGCACGTGAGCGTATTACGCCGTCATCGTTAACCATAGGGGTATTGTTATTGAGAAATAAGGAATGACCCATTAAAGCGGCAACGTCATCACTGTACTCGTTAATTACGGTATGCATAATTGCCAATTGGTTTATGTGATTTTTTAAGCCATATTCGGTTAACCAAATTTGCTCTTTACCGGTTAACGATGGGTTATCGTAGTTGGCATTCCATTCTTTGATTTCTTCAATTTTGTGGCCGATGCCCAAACCTGCATATATTGCTTGCGTATAGTTTTTATGGGCTTGTTTAAGGTCTCCAGGGTAATAATGCTTGGCAATACCGTCAAAAGGTTGTTTCGCTTTGGCCATATGTTTAAAGAATGACTTTTTCTCGAAACTAGAAATGATTTGAATCGACGGATCTACCGCTTTCATTTTATGGTAATAGTCGATAAATCCTGGTTGTTTACCTGTGAGGTAATCCAATTTAACAAACTCATTACTCGGTGGGATCATGCCGTTGACGCCATCGCCAAATGTAATTTCACCGATTTTAGTGTCTAAAACGTAATGTTTATCTTTAGCGCCAGATTGCTCAAAACTTGAGACTCTTTGCCACAAGGTTCCATCAATTCGAAGGTTAAAAGGTTGTTTAGGGTCGTGCAAACTTACCGGTGCAAACTTCACATAGAGTTTTTGATTTGCCGCTGTTGTGGTTTTTATATGACTGTCTTTCCAACTTGTTTGTGCTGCAGCTTTTTGACTTTTGAAGTATTTGTAGCCACCAAAAACATATCTATCGGCATCGCCAAACGCCAACATGCCATTGGTTCCTTTAGCATCGTCTTTTTCGACATTTGCATTACCACGTTTGCCATCGAGTTCCGTAGGATAGGAGCCCCAGTTTAATTCCCAGTTACCAAAGACTTCGTTGCCAATTTCCCAATATTTAATACCGTAAGGTTCAACATGGCCATTTTTGGCACGTTCTGCGGCCCAGTCTTTGCCACCATTAGGGTTTTCCCCGACTTTCGCATTCATGTATTCCACCCAATCGGCGGCGTCTTCAGGCGTTTCATATCCCCAGGCAACCATGATCACGCCGTGAGTAAAGCTGGTGGTTTCTAACAAGCGTCCAAATTCATCCGGGCCAAATTCGTTTGACCGATTACTTTGATTGTTACCACTGACATTATCAATACGTTGAGAAACAGGACCAATTGCTCGTTTCCATTTATATAAGTTAGCTTCAGAACCCCCTGGGAAACGATATGACTGTAAGCCCAGTTTTTTAGCTGCATTCATTTCAACAGGATCAAATTCGCCATTGGCTTTTAAAATGCCCTGGCCACCTTTTGGGTAGATGTTATTGCCACCGTAATAGAGGGGATTTTGTTGTCCTATAACATCGCTAACGTTGATTTCAACTTTAACCGTTTGGTCGGCGAAGCTGAACATGGAAACAGTAGAAATTAATAAGCCTGCTATACAGGTCTTAACTGACAACATTTGTTTATTGGAAGACATAATGGGTTACTTATTGTTATTTTTTAATAGTAACAGTCATTTTAGAAAAACCCGTAAATTATCAATAGAGTTTAACGCTCGCTATTACGCTCTTTGTTCTGCATATAATGACACAGACTCTAGGCAATTTGTCGGCGTACTAAATTGTTTATATAAAAGAATTTATTAGGGATAATCTCAACTTTATTTAACAAAATTCAACTTTTTTTACGGGTTTAGTTTCCTTACAAGGTTTGTAATTCAGAGCTGGCTATTAGCGCTGGTAATGAGCGACAACTTTAAGTAGCAAATTTAAGAGCTAATACATTAATTGTTAATATATAGGCACATGATAGATCGATACCTCAGTGTCTAAATTACTATGTATCGAGAGTTAGGGTAAATTTTATGAATTTGAGCAATTTATTTGCATTAACAAGCTTAGCGGCATGTTTGAGTCTGGCTGGTTGTTCTGGTGCTTCTAAGAGTGAAAGCGACACAGTAGCTAACGTTAAACATGATAAACCTAATGTTATCTATATTTTGGTAGATGACTTAGGTTATGGCGACATTGAACCCTTTGGTCAGGAAAAAATTAAAACGCCAAATCTGCAAAAAATGGCAAATGAAGGCATGACCTTTACGCAACATTATGCAGGTAACACCGTTTGTGCTCCTTCTCGTGCAGCTTTGATCACAGGTCAACACTCTGGTCATGGTCAAATTCGTGGTAACTATGAACTTGGCGGATATGAAGACGCCGAAGAATTTGGTCAAATGCCTTTGGTTCCAAATTCACCAACTATTGGTAAATTAATGCAGAAAGCCGGTTATGAAACTGCGCTTATCGGTAAATGGGGCTTAGGTGGACCTGGTTCTTATGGTTTACCAACCAAACAAGGTTTTGATTACTTCTTTGGTTACTTAGACCAAAAACAAGCGCATAACCATTACCCAACACATTTGTGGAAAAACGAAGAGTGGTTCAAATTGGACAACGAGTGGGTTCATCCACATGCACCATTCCCTAAAGGTGCAGATAAAAATGATCCGTCTGTTTACGAACAGTGGAAACGTCCAGACTTTGCTCAGCAACGTTTAACCAACGAAGCACTAGAGTATGTTGAACAAAATAAAGACAAGCCGTTTTTCTTATATCTAGCTTACGCTGCACCACATGCGGCTTTACAAGCACCAGATGAAGAAATTGCAAAATATGACTTTGAAGAAACGCCATATGACGGTTCGACAGACGGCGGTTATTTACCATCGCTTAAACCAAGAGCAACTCGTGCAGCAATGATTTCGCATATTGACGAAGGTGTTGGTCAATTGATGGCAAAACTTAAAAAGTTAGGTCTTGACGATAATACATTGGTTATCTTTACGAGTGACAACGGTCCAAGCCCTGAAGGTGGTGCAGATCTTGAGTTCTTCGAGTCTACAGGTGAACTTCGAGGCATCAAACGTGACCTTTATGAAGGCGGTATCCGCATGCCTATGGTTGCTCGCTGGCCTGAAAAAATAAAACAAGGCGTGCGTAACGAACATATTTCAGCATTCTGGGATGTTATGCCGACATTAGCCGACATCGTTGGAACTGAAGCACCTAAAGAAACAGACGGTATTTCATTTTTACCAGCACTTACTGGCGAAGGTCAACAGCAGGAACACGACAATTTATACTGGGAATTCCATCACTGGAATGGCACTCATTCACAGGCCGTGCGTATAAATGGTGTTAAAGGTTCTGATTGGAAAGCGATCCGTTATTTCAACGGTAAAAAAGGTAAGCAACCTAAAGTTGAATTGTTTGACCTAACTAATGATCCAAGTGAATCAACAAACCTTGTGGCTAAACACCCTGAGATTGCATCACAGGCATTAGAGTTAATGGACAATTCACGTACTCGTTCATTTATCGATACTTGGAACTTCGATTATTACAAAGGTAAGAAGTAACTTATCTCTGAGTAAAACTATTTTTTTAGTTGTGTGTGTTTTGGGGTGCCTTTTGGCACCCTTTTTTTTACCTACTGCTGAATTTGCCATTTGGTAAAAAGCATAAGTTAAAAAACATAGTTAACAAGAAAAACAAGAACGGCGTTAATAATGAAATCGAAGGTTACGGCGTTCCCATAAAGTAGAAATCAATAATAAAAAGAACCACATAATTTGGTTGTTAAAAAACAGCGTAGTGAGGGGAACATGGATAATTCAATCGACAAAAAACAATCATGCTGTAATACATCGAATCACAGCGAACCCGAGTCTAAAAGCCGTCGACAGTTTGTAAAAGGAAGCGGATTAACGGCATTAATGTTAATGGCTGGCAGTCGCAACGTTATGGCCGGCCCATTTAATATGAAAGACTACAATGAAATTATCCCAGCCGATAAAAAATTAAGTAAGCAATGGATAGCCAGTTTGTATGAACGTGGTAAAGCCATGACAGCAACAGGGGATAATTTAAAATACATTGGAATGCCTATTAATGGTATCTGCACTGGGCAGGTCTATTTGGGTGGTGACGGAACTTTATGGCGTTGGAATATTACCGGTAAACGAAACGTTAAAAAAGAAAACCCGAAAGGCGAACGATACTTAGACCCTGAAGTTGCTGAGTCACCACTCAACCAAGGGTTTGCGATTAAAGTCGATGGCGACGTAAGGACTTTGGATTCAAAAGGCTTCGCTAACATCGTATTCACAAATCAATACCCAATGGCAAATGTGGATTTTAAAGATTCAAATTGTACAGTAGACGTTGCATTACAGGCCTACACCCCATTTATTCCATTAAATCGTGACGATTCGAGTCAGCCAGTTATCGTTATGAAATATACCTTAACCAATCGTTCAACAGTGGTAAAAGACACCACTATTGCTGGTTGGATACCTGATGTTATTGAAGTCGAGAAAGAAGATAAACGGTCAGTGTCTAAAGCGTTTGTATATAGTGAGTTGGATTCAATAGCGACAGTCGAGAGTTATGCGTTAGTCGACTCGACTCGTAATGACGAATTTGGTGCTATGGCAATTGGTCTATTAAATCAAAAAAGCCCGAGCCTGATTAACTTATCCGCTGAAGCTGCGAGACCCGATTCCGTGTTCTGGCCCACCGGGAAAAAGACCAAAAATGGCGATGTTGTCAGCCATCAATTATCTGATAAACAATGTGGCGCACTTGGTCATAACGTAAGGCTTGAACCCGGTGAATCAAAGACAGTGTCATTTGTTTTATCTTGGCATATACCGATGACAAATTATGATATTGCGTTTGGTCGTAAAAAGAGCAACAAAGTATTTGCGCCCAATCATTATGCGACACTGTCAACATCGGCTTCTGATGCGGCAAATAAGTTAGCAAAAAGAGAACAACAACTTCACGCTAATACGCAAAAGTGGACGGACACATGGTACGACTCAACTTTGCCATATTGGTTTTTAGAGCGCACGTTTTTAACTGTTAATTGTGTTCAAACTGAAATGGGTCAACGCGTTGCTCAAACAGACACAACGCCTGAACATTACAATTTTTATGAAGGTGTTCGATGCTGTCCCGGTAATTGCACTCACGTTTTTCATTATGCTCAAGGACTAGCTCGGATATTTCCGTCAATCGAAAGAGAGTGTCGAGACAAGATTGAGTATGGCTTAGGGTTTGACGAGCAGACTGGCGTTATGCATCACCGATATTCAAATACGAAATTTGGTGATGCCATCGATGGTAATTGCGGCACCATTATTCGCGTTTATCGTGAACATCAAATGACAACCGACTATCGTTTTTTAAAAAGTATATGGCCACGGACTAAGTTGTCTATGGAACATGTTATTGAAAAATGGGATGCAAATGAAGATGGAATGTTGGAAGGGCCGCAACACAATACATTGGATGAACCTTGGTATGGACAGGTTCATTGGTTGATCAATCTTTACCATGCATCGCTAAAAGTTTGTGCCGTTATGGCGCGCAAGATGAACGAGCCAAGACTCGCTGAGCGTTACGAGTCCATTGTCGCAAAAGGCGTACCTGCCATGGTGGAGTTATTGTGGCGAGAAGATTTTGGTTATTTTATTCATAAACCAGGACCCGGTGAAAAAGAAAAACATGGTTCTACTAATGGCTGTCACATTGACCAAATCCTTGGCGATTCGTGGTTACTGAATGTTGGCATTGATAACATTTTGCCAAAAAACAAAATTAAACAAAGCTTAGAGTCACTTTGGAAATACAATTTCACGCCGGACGTCGGCGCCTTCAGAGCTAAGATCACCGAAGGTCGTTGGTATGCAGGAGAGGGTGACGCAGGCTTGGTAATGAGTTCTTTTCCTTTTGGTAAAATTGAACCTAAAAGTGGTAAAAAAAGTTACGCCGGTTATCTAAACGAATGCATGACCGGATTTGAGTGGCAAGTAGCTGCCCACATGATTTGGGAAGGAATGGTTGAAAAAGGACTCGCTATTGGTAAAGCGATCAACGATAGGTATCAGCCAGAACTCCGTAATCCCTATAATGAAATAGAATGCAGCGATCATTATTCGCGGGCAATGGCAAGTTATGGGGCTTATACCGCGATGTGTGGTTACCAATATGACGGCCCAGACGGGTTATTGGCATTCGCACCTAAATTGCAGCCTGAAGATTTTCGTGCGGCTTTTACTGCTGCAGAAGGTTGGGGCAGTTTCATCCAACTTAAAAATGGTCGTCGTCAAATCGTATCTTTAGATCTACGTTACGGTCAATTGGCACTGAATACGCTTAAATTGGCAAAACTCGATGGTGTTCAAGCAAATCAAGTTGAAGTAACTATTGATGGGCGCAGTGTTGATGCTAAGTTAAATAATAATGAGGGAAGTTTAGTGGTTACTTTTGAACAGGGACTGACGCTAAAAGAACATCAAATGTTAACCGTGGAGCTTAGCTAGCGGTTTACTAGATTGAGGCCATAAATGATGGCTGGGCGTGTCCTATTCAATGATTGGATTTCGCCTAGCCTGTGTTAACTACAGTGTTATTTAAAGTGTTATTAGCAGTGTTATGTCGAGGCTCTTCATAAAGCGATTTTGTTCAAAGGATACAAAAATGCAATTTTACACAAAATTAAAGTTTACTCGAGTCTGCTTGCTTACCTCGATGGTATTATCAGCCCTAATGTTAACGGGTTGTTTAACAACAGAGGAAGCAAAACAGGAAGCAACTATTAAGGTTAAAAAAAGCGAGAAACAAACAAGTAAGCCCAACTTCATTGTCATCTTTACTGACGATCAAGGGTACGAAGATGTTGGTGTGTTTGGTGGTGATCATGTTGCCACACCTAATTTAGACCAGATGGCCTCAGAAGGACTTGTCCTTACCGACTTTTATGTGGCGTCTCCGTTATGTTCGCCCTCTCGAGCGGCGTTAATGACAGGAAGTTACCCACGACGTATTAACATGGCAACGGGGTCAAACTTTCCTGTGTTACTGGCAGGGGACAGCAAAGGCTTGAACCCAAGTGAAATCACCATAGCTGAAACTTTAAAAGAAGCTGGTTATATCACCGGTATGTTTGGTAAATGGCATTTAGGGGATCAACCAGAAGTACTCCCCACTCGACAAGGTTTTGACGAGTTTTTTGGTTTGCCCTATAGCCATGACATTTCGCCAACACATAAAAAACAAGCACGATTTAAATTTCCAGACCTCCCTTTAATGTCCGGTGAAACGGTTATTGAACTTAACCCAGACCCCGCAAATCTGACGAGGAGAATTACTGATAAGGCGGTGGACTTTATAAAACGACATAAAGATGAATCGTTTTTTTTGTATCTGCCACAACCTATGCCACATGCCCCATTACATGTGTCAAAAGAATACTTAGCGACTGTTGATGACAACACCAAAAATCGGTTAGGTATTTCCGACCAAGATATTAAGCGTGGGCTGAAAAAAGCAATGTATCCCTTGGTGATTGGTGAACTAGACTCTGCCGTTGGACGAGTTTTAAATACACTTAAAGAATTGGAATTAGACGCCAATACGATAGTCATTTACACCTCAGACAATGGACCCGCAGGTAAACTCAATTCTGACGGTAGCAAACGCTATTTGTCTGGCCGTAAAACATTAACGTTGGAAGGTGGTATGCGCGTACCAACCATCGCCTGGGCACCGGGAATGATAGCCGCAAATACAATATCTAAGGAAGTTACCACGAGTATGGATATACTACCGACGTTGGCAGCAATCGCGGGCGCAAAAGTACCGGCAGATAGAGTTATCGATGGTAAAAATATTTGGCCAATTTTAACCGGGAAAAAAGATGCCAAATCACCATATGATGCGTTTTTCTATTACCGAGAAAATACGTTAGAAGCGGTACGAAGTGGTGATTGGAAATTATCAATAAAAGGGGTACGGCCGGGGCTATACAATTTGGTTAAAGACCCAGCTGAAACACACGACCTAACAAAACAATTTCCAAACAAAGCCGAGCAATTATTGGCACATATAATCGACTTCGAAGCTGAACTCGGTATAGATAAAACCGGTGCCTGTGCTAATTGTCGACCGGCAGCTGAAATTGAAGACCCCAAATATATTAGGTAAACATCATAGATAAATGACCTTAGTAAATCGTTTAGCTAAATAACAAAAACCGACGCAGTGAACGTCGGTTTTTTGTTTTCTATTCCCTTTAAACCAAATAATCTAGGACGACACTATTAGCGGGTAACTGTCAGCTGTGTTCTACCTATTGCTACCGGTATATTGGCTAAATACAGGCCATTCCCTAAAGATTTAAATGAGTGTTCTGCCATTTTTGGCGCGCCATTTTGACTCCATATGAGTAGCGGCCCAGATTCCTCCAGCGTAAAGCTAATCTGGGAGTTTGTTACAGAAGTGAGCGTAACCGCCGCTGCAGGCAGGTATTTATCCTGACGACCGATAACGGCCCAACCGTTAACTTTAGGGTATAAAAACACCATTTTAGCGTCGAAATTGGCGACGTTTGTGGTAAATGACTGAGTCAAGTTATGAACCGATAGTGTTGCTGGGTCAAATAACAACAGACCATCTTTAGGCAAGTCCCATGGACCATTGTTTGGCTGCAGCAGTTCACCGGCAAATGGATAGTCTTTTGTGTTTATATTGCCCGTGAGCGCTTTACCGCTTTCGGTAAAGTTAAATAAGGCTATCGCGACGACGCCATCTTGCATCGGCGCAATAACGCGAAAAACCTGTTCATCTCTAAATGGGTGAATAAAAAAACTTTCCGGCAACAGCGTTGCGGGAGCCGAAGTTCGCAACAACTTGCCATCTTCATAGGCAAATGGCAAAAGCACTTCAGGCTTTATCTTTGACGGCTCGTCAGAAATATAAACGGGACCGCCGGCAATGGCGCGAGCAATTGTCATTGGTTTCACGTCACGCGCATCATGGGTATGAAACATATCAAGGTCGCCCCACACGGTTTGGCCCATCCACAAATGATTCGCAAAACTTTGGTAGGTATTCGATTTATTTTTGTCCTTATCCGCTTGGTTATAATCCGGGCTTGAACGGGTTAGGGCGCTGTATTTGGTTTGCATAGAATTGATATTTGGTTGGGCGATGCAGTTCAACAACGGTAAATTCATATCATGGGTGGCATTTTCTAAAGCCTCATTGTTATGACGCATTGCGCCAACTGGATCCGTTGTACCTTTGTATAAGTCGAATGTTCGAGTATGAAAGTCGACTTTTATGAAGTCAAAACCGTTATCTTTGGTATCACTAACCATTTTGTCATAAAACGCTTTTGAGGCTTGTTTAGTGCCATTTGGCAGGAGGCTTCCTTTTTTTACGGTAGGACTAAGATAAGGTTTAAGATCTGACATAGTATGATCATTAGATACACCACCCATATACCCACCAAAATTACGCCAAATGCCAACCCACTTTATTTTCTCTTCGTTTTTAAGCTCCATGATGGGCTTCCAACCATTGGCAAACTTTTTCTTGTTAACACCAAAACTCAGTAGTTTGCTATTTTTAGCATCCAAGTAGCCATCGTCGACCATCACCCAACGAAACGGTGCCGTACTTTGATCTAGGGTATGAAACGCATCTGAAATAATGTCTTCAGAAATATTCTTTTTGTAATGCTCCCACGAACACCAACCTAAATAACCATAGGGCTGCTCAGGAAAATTTTTAAATGCGCGGGGCTGGGCAGCAACGTAACCAGACTGAAATACCTGTTGCCAGGCATTTTGAGTTGCTGAATATGGCGAGTCGCCATAGGCCCAAATCAGAAGGGGGATTTTGCCCGATACCGTTGCCGTACCGAAATTACCGGTTTTTAATAATAGTTGTTCTTGTGCGACAAAAAATTGGCCGTAAACTTTTTCTGAAGCCATTGGCAATAAAGCCAAATATCTTCCGTCATACAGTTCAAGTAAAATATATTGACCCTGTTGAATATTGATGTGGTCTTTTCGGGTTTTTGAAGGTTGGTAATCTTGCAGTTCACTTAAGGAAGTAAATGCAATTGCCTCTACCCGATTACCTCTAGCCACAACGCCTCGGCCAAAAGCGGTGAATGGCCGGTAGTAAACACCTTGTTTAAACTTAGGCAAGTCGATAACTCGAGTTAGCACCATTCCATCGTTATCAGGCTTAATCTTATGCAGTTGCGTTTCGACCAATTGACTCGCTTTGGTCGAAATATAAATCGGTTTGCTAGCAAGAGTTGCACTGGTAAACGACAATAGAATTAAGCTCATCATCAATGTGACTTTCATGGAAATTTCCTTAACTTTTTATTTGATAACCATGCAGCTCAGTTTGAGCCAATTCAAATTCTCCAGAGTTTCATATAATTGAAAGTCACTCAGACGTTTATGGAGGGAACTGCAATAAGTGCTCTTTAAAAAATGAAGCTTTTTATTTAAACAGTTTTAGATATGTGTTTCAATTTTATTAATTATAAAAATACAGTTTTTGTTTGTTTTTTAATGTTTTTGGCTTACTCTTTGTATTTACAATATATAAAAGTGATTTTTATTTTTTGATGAAAATACACTTACATAAACAGAACCAAAACAATAACGATAATAAAAAGAGAAGCAATCATGGCGTTTGTCTATCAGTTCAAACTCTTTAAAACAGCAGGGATCGTCACTTCACTTATCCTCATCAATGCATGTGCGATATCTGATTTAGCCGGAGCAAGATCGGCCGGGGAGCGGGCGCAAGCCACTAGTTTGAGCACACTATATTTCACAAAACCGGCAACGGTTGATATTAATGCCAGCGATAAAAACGACACTAAAAACCGTGGCCGTTTGTTTATGAGCGAAGCCTTACCTCTTGGCAACGGTCGATTTGGTGCTATGTTTGCTGGTGGTATTGAAAGTGAATATCTTGTATTTAACGAAATTAGTCTTTGGGCAAATGCCGTCCGTGGCCTTAGCAACGTTGAACAATCGGGCACGCGACTAGGTGCACATCAACACTTAGAAACCGTCAGAAAAGCGGCTCGGGACAGTAAGTTTGGTAAAGATAGCGACTCGGTTGAGTCATTAGGAACTAAGTATCTCGCAACAAAAACACCATTAGGTCATTACGCACCATTTGCCGATCTGAGGATAGAAACGGGCCAGCAGCGACAATCTGTTTCTGCCTACCGCCGAGAATTAGACATTGCTAACGGCGTGGGGACTGTACGATATGAAATAGATGGCGTTAAATATACCCGAGAATATTTTTGCAGTTATCCAGATGATCTTTGTATGATCAGAATGCAATCTGACGGCGGTGTTATGGATCTCAGGCTGACCGCAGCATCAGCCCACGACAAAAAAGTGATTTCTACAAACGGTAATGAACTCCGCCTACATGGGTATTCTCCAATGGCGCAGGGTGACGATATTGAATTTTTGCAAACCGCAAAAGTGGAAGTGAACTCGGGTGGCAAAGTTGCTTCATATGCCAACGAATTGCATGTCACGGGCGCGTCAGAAGTGGTCATTTATGTGACGGGTTATACCGACTATTTACCAAACTACCCCAACTTTAAAGGTCGTGACTTTCTTTCTGATACTAAGCAAACGCTTAATAGAGCCATTGCCAAAGGCTACTCCAAGATTAAAACTGATCACGTAGCTGACGTTAATGCATTGATGCAGCGGGTCGAGTTTAAGCTAAACGCAGAGCTATCTGATTTACCAACAGACAAATTAATTACCCAAGGAAAGCCACTTGAGCTTTACCCTTTATACTTTAATTATGCCCGCTATCTACATATTAGTTCTTCACGCAATGCGTCAGTACCATCCAATTTACAGGGCCTGTGGAATACATTAGAAAAACCACCTTGGAATTCTGATTACCATACGGATATAAATATCCAAATGAATTATTGGTTAGCCGAAACAACCAATTTATCAGAAACATTTGAACCCTTCGTTAATTGGACCAAAGTGGTTGCGAGGTCTGGGCAACATACCGCTAAGGAAACGTTTGGTGTTAGCAAGGGGTGGTCTATTGGACTTAACAGTAATGTATATGGCTTTACTGCCCAAAACGTACATGGTCGTCGTATGCAACAGGGTGGGCATTGGGTGACTCAACATTTGTTCGAGCACTATGCCTTTAATAAAGACGTCGCGTATTTAGAAGACATTTATCCAGTGCAAAAAGGCGCATGTGAATTTTTTGCAGGTCATGTTGCGCCGTGGCAAGACGGCACAAAACTCGTTTACCCAACCTGGTCACCTGAAAACTACTTTTTATTGGATGAATTTGGCAAATATAACAAACAAGCGTGGGGGGCAAGTTATGATCAGCAGTTACTTGTTAATCTGTTCACTGATTGCATCGAAGCCTCTACGGTATTAAACCGAGATGTTAAATTCCGAGAAGCATTACAAAAGCTTATCCCGGAGTTAACGCCACAAAAAATTAATGCCCATGGCATGATCCAAGAATGGCCAGCAGACTTAGACGATCCTAAAAATACGCACCGCCATTTGTCACACCTCATTGCATTGCATCCAGGTCGCGACTTTTCACCGCTGACGACCCCTACACTCAGCGCGGCGAGTGAAAAAGTGATGATGGCTCGTATTAAGCGCGGAGAATGGGCTGCGGCATGGCGCTCGGCCTTGTGGGCTCGATTAAGAAACGGCGAAGAAGCGTTAAGTTATTTAGACGACTTAGTATTAACCCAAAAAGCTGACAATATGTTTAATGGTAAACCGTGGCAAATAGATGGAAATCTAGGAGCTGGGGCTGCAGTGGCTGAAATGTTGTTACAAAGCCATCTTCGTAGCATTAACCCCAACGCACAAAACATAGAAGAAGCAGCGTTTGTTGCCTATCAAGAAGATCCCAAAAAAACAGGGCAGTTTATCGCGGTAACGCCGCCTCGAACGTTAATCAACGCACCTTATATTCTCGATTTGCTTCCCGCCTTACCGAAAAAATGGCAACAAGGCAGTATTCGGGGGCTAAAGGCCCGTGGAGGTTTTACAGTTGATATCAGTTGGGACAAAGGCCTGTTAACAAATGCAACGATATATGCAAAACATGGGGGAACCTTTCGGATTTTTGCCAATGGTAAATTGACTAAAGAGATAACCTTAGAAAAAAATGGGACCTATATTTTGTAAGGATTCATAAAGCACAGCTCAAATTCAGTTCGTCGACTTATCTAATTCAATAGATTGGTTAAGTTGGCGGAACATTCAAAAATTGATGTTTTACACGTTAAGCACTCCGCTGCGGTAGTGGTATGGAAAGGTATTGTAAAACCGCAGAGTCTTCGCAAAAATCCACAAACGTTATCTAAAAAAGCCCAAACAACGCCATTTAACGTAACTTGTCACTAACGGTAGCAATGTAAGTTTATCATCCAATCTCTTCATTTTTGAGGATATATTCCACACAATAATGCGTTTATTTTAGTCGAATTGAGCGGTTCTAAATAATACCCATACAAAAAATGTGAGAAAGTAGTGTCAAATTGCGCACTAATTGGGTAAATTACTGCGCAGGAAAATAATTATAAATAAACAGGGAGTGAATAGGCGTTTTAGAGAATGTTACGTACAGTATTAGTATTAATTACCTTATTTTTGTCCAATTTAAGCTTTTCCAATGGCTGGGAAGAACAAACTTTTCAAGCTGAAATTGGTGCCGAACACCAAACTCACAGCGCTGATGAAAGTGGCGCAAGTTCTTCCGTATTTATTCAATCTCATTTAACTAAATTGATCCAAGGTGTTGGTATTAAAGTTGGCGGAAATATAAGCCAATTGCAACCTGATTCAGAAACATTTGCTGCCCATACGAATTACAACTTATCCCTAGGTAGTCGTATATTTTTAAGTCCAAACGTAAATTGGGACTTATCTGCTGTGACTTCTGAACAGTTAACGGGTGAAGACCCTATGGCCGCGGTTTATCGAGATGTTCAGTCACCATTTAATTTAACCAATACCCAAGCCTATACAAGTCGATTTAACTTTGGCTCAGACCAAGCTAAACGCGCTCTTATGTTGACTTACGAACATATGAATGATGAGTTAGCGTTAACTGAGAAGTTTATCAATTATGGGCAAGATACCAGGCAAAACTTGAATACGCGTTTTCAAAATCGCATAACAGAAGATACATTTTTGGTCGCTGAGTATAAATTTAGTCAATTTGAAAAGTCATTTGCAAGCTCATCTGAGTCGACGCTTAATTTAAATCAGTTGTTAGTGGGCTTTAAAACCTCCTATTTGTCCAATAGCCGAATCGAGTTTTTAGTGGGGAATAGCAACTCAAAAGACTCTTCTAAAGATAAAAGCGACGACACGTTTTCTTGGAAAATGACCAACAATCTGAACCTTTTTGATTACTTGATTTGGAACGTCAGTATTAGCGAAGATACACAGGATTCTAACGACGAAAGCTTCATTTCGGCGAAAACAGTCGAAATAGCTACCGATTTAAGGTATTTATTAACCGATAACGTGAATATGACAGTTGAACTTAGTGCTAAAACTCGTCAATATGGCGATACAATAAAAAGTAAGCAAGAACTCGCCCAGTTTTCAATCGCATATCGGGTTCTTGAGCAGTTAAACTTACAGACAGCAATCCATTGGTATAGTAATGACGATTCGCGCGATCGTTACGATCTAGATGGTTACCAGTGGAGTATAGGGGTGCTTTGGCGTTTGTTATGAGAATAATAACAACAATAAAAATAACAATAATAAAATGTGTGTTATTGGTTTCAAGTTTACTCGGAGCAGCTGAATATCAGCTGGGGCCAGGTGACGAAGTTGAAATATATGTTTTTCAAGAGTCAGAGCTCACTACAAAGGCACAGATCAGCCAAGCCGGCAATATCTCCTTACCACTCGTAGGTCAAGTTCCACTTGAGGGCCTAACCGCAAAACAAGCTAAATCCAAAATTGAAGACATGTATCGCGATGGTTATTTGGTTAATCCAAATATCACCATAATTGTTCGTCAATATCGTCCGTTTTTTATACACGGCGAAGTGAAAAATCCAGGCAGTTATAAATACCAAGCCGAACTTACAGTAGAGCAAGCAATAGCATTGTCGGGCGGTTTAAAAGACAGAGCGTCTAGCTCCAAGTGGATCATTCTAAGAGGCTATCCTCAACAGTCCTTTGCCGCCGAAAAACAAACGGTCATCATGCCTGGCGACGTCATTAAAATAGAAAAGAGCTTCTTTTAATGTCGCAAATCGAAAACCAATTAATTAACCACGAGGAAGAAATAGATCTTGGCGAACTATTTACCATCTTGTGGCAACGTAAATGGTTTATCGTTTTGTTTGTCATTATGTGTGCTGCCGGAACGTATAAGTATTTGACGCTTATCCCAGATCGTTTTACCTCGTCTATCCTCATTATGTTCAAAGAGTCAAACTCAAATAACGATGCAATGGCGAGCATTATGAGCGGAGGGCTATCTGCCGCAGACGATACTGAAACTGAATTAGAGTTACTTAAAAGTCGACGCTTTGCTGGCCAAATCGTCGACAATTTGCACCTGACTAAACACCCTGAATATATTCTGAACAACGACAAGTTTTCTAATACGTATAATGATACGTCGATCCGCAGAAGCCATGCGATTGATGTGCTCAGTAAAAATATGAAGATAGATAAAACATCTGGCACCAACTTAGTTAGAGTCAGTTATGTTTCTTTATCTGCAACTCATGCCGCCACCGTCGCTAATGATATTGCCAAAACGTTTATTAACTTCAAGCAAGAACTATTGGAAGGCAAAAACCAAGATAGGTCAGCTTGGTTATCTACTAAATTACTCGGTGTGAAAATTAGTTTGGAAGATGCAGAAGCCAAGATAGTTGAGCATCAAAACGAAAATGACTTTGTAGATATCAACAGTGCTATTGCCATAGAAAAATCTAAGATGGCGCAGATGACAAAAGAAAAATTAACGTTATCGAGCAATATAAATGAACTAGAATTACTAAAAGAGCAGGTCACTCGATACGAAAAATCCCCAGAAGAATTGGCCAATTTACCTGGGTTTAGTACGTCGGCGACGATAATGGCTTCTAAGAATGAGTTTAACAATAGGCAACTCGAATTTGCGCAAGTTAAGTTGCGCTACGGCACAAAACATCCCGCATTTAAAAAAGCCAAACAATCGTTAGAAGATGCAAAAGTGAAAGTGGTTTTAGACTTTAAAGATCATGTAAATATGCTCGATAAAAAATTCAGCCTTTGGCAGTCAAAGTTGCTTTCGGTCGACAAACAATTGCATATATCTAATCAACGATTAAAACGTCTCGGCGCTATTGAGTTTGATTACCAAAAGCTTCGCAGAGAGTTCGACGCCAATTTACAACTTTATGAAAACCTAGTTAAAAAGCTAAAAGAATCAAACATGATGCAGGATTTGGCAAATGCGTCAAATGTACTTTTGGTCGAAAAAGCAGAAGTGGCGACTAAAGCGGATAATAAAAAGAAACCGTTAATTATGGCGCTGTGTATTTTATTAAGTGGGTTTATCGCCATGACGTTTGTCCTTATTCAGGCGTTTTTAGCCAACAAAATTATCCAGTTCAGAAAGGTAGTGCGTCAATTTGATACTAAACTTGTTGGCATTATTCCAAAAATTAAAGTAACCAAAAACAAAGACAAACCGCTTTATGCGTTGGATATGAACAAACACGAGCAGTTTTTTGAAGCGCTCAGAACCACCAGAACAAACATTTTACTCGACAACAAACTTGCAGCTCAAAAAGTGATCGCAGTTACGTCAATTACACCAAACGACGGAAAGTCGACCTTATCGATACAATTAGCGGCGAGTTTTTCGGAATTAGAGAAAGTTATACTTATCGACGGCGACCTGCGTTTTCCTTCTATTGGCAATACTCTATGCCAAGACGTAAACCGACCAGGACTTACCAATCTAATCGCTAAAAAGAGTAAATTATCTGATTGTATCTTCCGCGAACAGGGCTATGGCTTTGATGTATTACCTGCAGGTTTTGTTGCTAAAAACCCATTGTTGTATTTATCACAACCGCGATTAAGCAAGGTTATCGAGTTCTTTAAGACTCGATACGAACGCGTTGTTATCGAATGCCCACCAATTATGTCGGTGAGTGACGCTTATGTTATTTCTAAACATGTCGACAGTATCTATTTGGTTGTTGATGCTGAGAAAACCAATAAAGCTGATTTAACCAATGTATTAGAAGAGCTAAAACAAGCGAAAGTTGAAGTCGGTGGTGTCATCATGAACAAAGCGAGACGTTCACAAGGCTATTATGGTCACAATTATTATCGCTCAAGCCGCTCAGACTTTACTGGCATAAAGTTCGCGTAGTCATTTTTTGTCGGTTTTGGAATAAGTAAAAAAGCACTTAATACTTAATTTAACGTTATCTTAATTTATTGGAAGTTGTATTGTCATTTTTGCACCACCCTCGGTGCTCGCGTCAATCGTAAACTTGCCGTTATGCCTAAGGGCGACTTGTTTGACAATATAAAGCCCCAGGCCAAAGCCATGATGGTTCTCGCCATTGGCACTGGATTTTTGAGTCTGTGAAAACCCAGGCCCATCGTCTACAACGATAAAATCAATATTAGACTCTGTTACCAGTATAGACACTTCAATTTTGCTTTTTGCGTAACGCAAAGCGTTATTAATTAGATTGGATAACGCGAGATCCAACTGCAAGCTATTTGCTTTAAATGTATAGTTTGAACTTGGGGGGATAAAACTTACTTGTTTTCCGGTTTCAATGTATTTATCTTCCATCTCTTCACTAAAGCGATACAGATCAATCTCTTCCATATAGTTTTCATCGGTGATTTGACTACGGCCAAATTCTAAATATTCATGGGCCAGCGTTTCTAATGCGTTAATATCGCGTTTAAATCGAGCTAATTGTTTTTCAGGAATGTCAGCCGAAATACTTTGTAAGATGAATTTCATCCGAGCGAGTGGAGTTCTTACCTCGTGAGCAATGATATTAGAAAGATCTTTGTGTAATCGTATTTGATCTAATAATTGGTGGCTCATTTTATGTAATGCTTGAGCCAATGGAAATACGCTTGATTTAGGCGATGTGTTTAAGGGTTGTGAGCTGGGCTTAATACCAAACTCAATTGCGCATTTTTGTAAATAAGCCACATCTCTAAATAATGGTCTTAATAACATTAAAAAGACTAAGGCTAAGGTGCAGTAAAAAATAAATATGCTCAAAGAATCTTTAGGTTCTTCCCATTCCTCTGCAGGCACGGGTCCCCATTGAATTACTTCTTTTTGATTCAACGCCTTAACATAATAACTGTTTACACCTACCGAATAGGCAATGATTTCGTTTTGTTCTAAAGAATCTTGTAATTCTAATGGTAATTGGATATTCGCTTTTTCAATGATTTTAAATTCGGCAGAAGTGTTATTTTGCAAGCCTGTAAATATGTCGTCTACATTAACTGTATGGTAGAGCGGGGGGGCAAAGTAGACTTTATATAATTGAGTAAAACTTATAATAAATAAGCAGGCGACAACAAAAAATAATACGTAAAAACGTAGGAAGTTATTTTGTTTCACCGGATATGAGCCCAGTAGTTAAAGATGTATCCTTTATTGCGAATGGATTCGATAGACAATTCTTTTTTACCAATGGATTCCATTTTTTTTCTAAAGCGACTCACTCTTAAATCAGCAGAGCGGTCAACGCCATCATAAGCCCGACCTATCAAGTCTAAGAAGATAACTTCTCTGCTTATCACATTGTCTCCATGCGCGACAAAAAACCAGATTAACTCAAACTCTTGGTTCGTCAATTTGATATTTACATCGTTGTAATCCATTTGTTTGTGTAAGTTATCAAGTTTTAGATCACCAATGTGAATAATATCACCTGCCGCCGCGGGATGAGAATGTCTCAAATGGGCTCTAATGCGTGCTAATAGTAAGACGGGTTCAACTGGCTTTACGATATAATCGCATGCACCTGAGTTTAACCCTGTTATTTGCGAGTCATTGTCGGACAAGGCAGTTAAAAACAAGACGGGTAACTGAACTGGTAATGCCAATTGCTCTATTAATTCAAAGCCTTGAATGTCAGGCAGATTCACATCACAAATAATTAAGTCAAATGAATTGGCGTTTAGAGCGGCTCTCGCTTCTTCACCCGTCTCAACCCATGTCGTTACAAACTCAAAGTCATCTAAATACTCTTTGGTCAGCTCAGCAAGTGGCTGGTCATCTTCGATAAGTAATAAGTTAAATTTTGTCTCGTTCAAAATAGTACCCATCCTAAATTTCGCCTAGGGCGAGTTTTTTTAGCTTTAATTTTGGCAACACTTAACAATTGAGCTGCTAACAATTCGTCATTTTTGTCTTTAATCTGCAAATATGTACTTTCAGTTAACGGCAAAGAATATCGTTTTAATAATTTATCGGTTTGAATAAAGCAGTCAACAAAATGGGGGTCGTCGATTACAATACAAAAGTCGGTTACGTCTTGGAATTCGACTTTGATATTAAACTCTAGTTGGCAATGCTCTTTACCAATATGTGTGACACACATTTCCGGTGAAATCGCCAAAATATTTGGTTTTTCAACCCCATAGGCGTTAACTACAAAACATGTCAAAAATACTATTAGAGCAAATCTATTCACGTTAATACCTATAACTAAAGCCGACAAATGTTGAAGTGAAATTGTCTTTTTCAACAAGAGGGGAGGTAGTTAAATTACTATCGAGCCAGCTGTGCCTAAGTAAAAACTTCATAGAAAAATGTTTGTTAAATGGGTAGCTTAGATAAAGTTCTGCCGATTTATTAATCGCATTGCCCAAAGAAAGGTTTTCACCAAGAAAAAACTCACCGGGATGCAGTTTATAATAGTAATCAATTAAATCATGTGTCTTATAAATAACGCTGGCACTTACCGCAGTGGTCACTTTATCCCATACTTTCATATGACGGACCTTAAAACTGGCTTCCTGCCCGTCATGTACACCACTTATATCCGTACTTACAATGAATTTGGCATCCCAATTTTGAAAACGATACGAGGTCACGAATCCCCCCATGTAACTTAAATCGCGATCAATTTCGTCAAATTCTCTTTCCATTGGAAATCTATCACGCCCACCGAGCGGTCGGTTGACGGAAAAATCTAAAATGCTCGAAATTGTTAGTTTTTCAAGACCATCTAGTTCAAAAAAGTAGCCATCATCATTGAAGTAGCTAAATACATCGATGATAAAGTTGTCGGTTTCTAATAAGGAATAACCCATCACAAAATTTTCAAGATAGAACCTTTCACCGTAATAGCTGAACTCCGGTAAAACATAAACTTGTAGGTCATTTCTCGCGGCAAGTGGGTTTTCTACTACGCCATAACCTGCAGAAATCTGAAAGTTGAACTCATTGGTAACAATGGAATAGGGCCCTGTATCGTCGATTTTAGTTAGGGCGCTATCGAAGGCCGCATAACCGCCATTTAAGGCTAGTTCCACTTCAGCGATATCAACCGGTTTTGGCTCAGACTCAGGAATAATGGGCTGATTTGGCGCCTGTTTTGGTTCTGGTTGGTTTGTATTTGTAGCAAGTACAGTGGTTGAAAATATAAAACCGAAACAAGCCAATAGAAAACATCTATTAGTCGATGAAACTTTCATAGTTAATAAATAAAGTTCTTAAAATGATGACCTGAGTCTACCCCTATTTTATAGAAGAGGACAAGCCCCCCGTACAATTCGGTACATAAATGCTTTGGATATTTTGCGCACGCTCTTGTTTAATCCTGCAATCGAATAATTGTTATTCATTAATTCATATAACTAGTAAAACCAAATCTAGTAAGGATTTTAAGTATGTCTCAAACACAAAGTATTCCTTCCGTTCATAGGAAGTTAACTAATGCCATTCGGCATGCGTTATTTACTTCTGTCGCGGTTTCAAGCTCGTTGGCATTTGCCCCTGCAGCGTTAGCTCAAAATATTACACCGCCAGCAACAACTGTGGGTGAAGTGAGTGCGGCAACTAGCAAATCCGTGCAGGATGAAACCGTAGGCTTTGCCGTCGCAGATTTAACTAAAGTTGCGGCAAATGACGGCTTAATTGATCCAATCGACATTCACGAAACTGGCACTGAAGAAGTGTACATCGGAAATTCAGGTGATATTGAAGCAGGAAATGCGGAAGTTGTTGGAGCAGATCAATACGAAAAGACTTACACAGATGTTGGTTTCACAGAATCTTTGGCGACACAATTAGGAGTGAATCCCGCTCAATTTGTGGTTATCGGTACGATGGATACTGCAGCTAATGGTATTCAGGTTTCGTTATTAAACCCTGCACAAAGAGATTTACAAATAGAAGCGATCAATGCGGATGATAGCCTTACAGATGAAGAAAAATCTGAACAAGTCGCAGCGCTTTTAGCTGAACCAGCCTGGGATAATGTTGATGAACATCTAGCCGTTACTTTTGGTGCTGATGTAACGCCAGACCAAGTAATAGCTGAATTAGAAAGTGCTGGATTTGTTTTGTCTGATGAAGAGAAAACTGGCATAGCTGAACGTATGGATAACTATGATAGTCGCGAAGATATCACTATTGTGGTTGCCCCAGAAGGAGCCTTAACAACTAAAGATTCCATTGGAATTACCGCCAGCTCAGAAGCTGGGGATATCCTGATCGAAAATTCGGGTGACATTACGGTTGGCTCTGGTGACTCAGTTACCTATTTAATTGATGGTACAGTTGAAATTAAAACTGGTTTCTCACAAATCGACACCTTCGATAAAAATGATGATGGTCTAGATGATACCGCCATTATGGCTTATGGCAGAAGACTACATTCACCTGCCGGTGTTAATACCCTGACGGTTAGTGCTACAGGTGTCGAAGTTGCATCTGTATCGGGTAATATTGAAGTAGTAAATGACGGTGCAATCACGATAGGAGACAGAGCTAAAGGTATCAGTGTCAGTACTCAAACTGGTGATGTGCTTATCGAAAATACAGGAGATTTATCGACTGGCTATAACGCACAAGCTATTTCTGTGGGGACTGGCTCAGTAGTTAAAGATGTATTCCAATACGATCACACATGGTCAGAAACTGAAACAGTTGATGTTAATGGCAATGAGCAAAAGGTTACTCGTGAGCACATTTATAATGACATTACGTTTTATAATGTGGATAGCAGTGATACAGAAGTGACCATTACCAATGATGGCGCGTTAACTGTAGGTGCAGGGAGTAACGGCGTATTTGGTCACAATCCATCGGGTGACTCTGTGGATATTACCAATTCTGGTGATGTTACTTTGACAGAGGGGACTGGTGGCGGCGCTATCGTAGCGTCAACCGTTAACCTTGCAAACTCTTATTACAATGAAATAGACGAAGCTCAAAACAAAACAGTTGTTGCTGACGGGGCGGTGCAAATAGGGACTAAATTTGTAGATAACGAAGCAGTAAAAATATACTCAGAAGTTACCTATAAATATTACCATAACGTTCGCGAATATATAGGTGATAGAGGGGATATAGAAATCACCAATAATGGTGATTTAGATTTGAGTTTAGCCAATTCAGCGGTTGGTATATATGCGGCGGGTAATGGTTCCACCACTATTGTTAATAATGGTGAGTTAAAAATTAGTCGGGACTCCGTTGGTATTATGTCATCAGGTTTAGGTGAGACTTATGTTAACAGCCAAGGTGATATTGAGTTACTGGAAACAGGTTCTGTTGCAATCAACATAAATCATGTTGCAACTATGAGTACGAGTAATTTAGAAGTTGGTGCGGTTGGTGTTAATGCTGATGTTATCGCTCAGTTCGCTGGTCAAGGTGAAGGGGACGCTTTACTGGTCAGTAGTGGCGACATAATACTGACAGAAGATAATACAACACCTGAGCATACATTGTATGTGTATAACAATGCGGGTGAAAAAATCGCTTTAGCAGAAGTGCCATTAACTACAACCGGTATTCAGCTAACTGCAATGGGGGCTAACGTTTCCAGCAATGCAACGATAGCTGCTCATTATGGACGTGGCGATGACGAGGTTCTCGGTGCCAGTAGTGTCATATTCTCTAAATCTACCATTATTAATGACGGTAATATCAAATTAGGCGATAAATCTAACGCTATTTCAGTTAAACAAAAGTTTGGTGAAGTCGAAGTTATAAATAATGGAACCATTGAAGTAGGCAAGGGGTTCCACCATAACGCGCCTGAAACATATAACGCATTTTGGACGTACTCTCACGGCATCCGCGCAAGTAATACTACGGTTGAAGGTTTTGCAAGTCATCGAATTATTAACTCTGAAACTGGGGTTATTATTACTGGTGATTTAGGTCAGGGCATCTTTTCTCAAAGCTGGCACGGTCCGTCGTATGTCAAAAATGATGGTTATGTAAAAGTTGGAAATGGCCATACAGTAGGTCCTGCTGAAGGAGGACGAGACAGTTATAACTATCGCCAATCAGGTGGCATCACTTCAGCAGTTGCTGGTGGTTTAGATGCGTATTCAGTGGCCATTAATAATGGCGAAATAGTGACTGGTGAAATGGCTCACGGTATTTTTGTTTCCAACGTAAGTACGACAAAAGAAAATTTCGAAAACGTTGAATATGATTATACAGCCTCTGCTAAAAACTATGGAACTGTCACAACAGGTGATAATGCAAATGGCATGGCAATCTTTGGCTTGTATGCTTACGGGCTAAATGAAGGGGATATTACCATTGGTGATAATGGCCCTAACGATAACAACTTCGACTTCTTCCAGCGTGGAGCTGGTATGCGTGCTTTGGGCAATGCATGGAGTGAACAAAGTGGTGGAGTCCAAAGTGCGTTGCTTAATAAAGGTTCAATTACCGGTGGCGAAAACGTTGCTGGAATGGAGAACCGTTCTGTATTTGCCGGCACGATTAACTTCGGTCAAGGTATCATTGAAACCGGTGACGACTCATTTGGAATGAGCACGGTAGGTCTTTATCAAGCGTATACTGTAAATGCAGGTGAAATTAATGTAGGTAATGGATCCGACGGCATGAGAGCAGAATCTTATGCATCAAACGCTATAAATGTTGGTGACTTACAAGTTGGAAACCAAAGTTCAGGAATGCATACTTTAGGTTTATCTGGCACTACCTACAATGGAGGTACTATTACTGGTGGCGAAAATTCAAACGGTATCAGTATAGAGTCTATTGCCATAGCCAACACAGAATTTGACAGCCCGTTAACTAAATATACCTATGACGAAAATAATGAAAAAGTTACGCTAACTATATATACAAGAGTTAATGGAGAAGATGGAACTCCATTAGTTGTTGTGGCGGATGATGATGGTATTTTTACGTATTCAGATGATACTGGTGAAAAATATTCAACACAAAAAATAGTAGACGAAGATGGCAATGCAATCTTAACCAATGACGGTTTAGAGCAAGCCTATATTATTCGTTCAGTAAACCGTTCTCAGGTCCGTTTAGGCTCAATATCTCAACAAAATACGAATAATAACGGCACCATCAATGCGACCAATGGTATCTCTATTTCTGGTGATAATAAGCGCCTAAGCTCAGGTAACTCGGCGACAGGTGTTGAATTAGCCTTCGCTGATAAAGCGACATTGGCTACCGCTTATAATGATGGTGTGATCAATGCAGTTGAGTCAGGGATCGTAGTAGAAAATCTTACCCAAGCATTACTAGTTAACCGCAATGAAATTAATTCTGATATTGGTATTAAAGTTTCAGTTAATTCAATTAACGAAACTGAAGAGTCCACTTTATCTTTCAGCCCAGTTTTGATTAACGGAGAAGAATCAATTGTATTTGTTGAAGATGCAAATGGTGATCTAGTTTCAACTGTAGAAATGGCTCCAGATATGGTTGAGCTTCGCGATGAAAATGGTTTCTTGATGCTAGACCAATTTGGTGACCAAATCATGGTCCAAGCGTGGGAAACAGTCACAGTTGATGCTGTAAACGCTATTGCTCAAGTTGGAAATGAGGGCGTTATCAACGCTCGAGTGGGGGTACAAGCTCATATAGACGGTGCAGAAGTTGGTAATGGCAGTTTATCTATCGTCAACTCTGGTCAAATGTTAGCTACCGAAAAAGCTGTCATGGTTACAGGCAATGTTAATACAACTATTTTTAATAGCGGTGTTATTACGGGTGATATAACCACAACTGATGGTGATGATGTATTTGATAATAATTTGAACGCGGCAAGAACGGCTGCTGGTCAAGTCGTATTAGAAAATAATACATTTGATTTTGGTGCTGGTACTAACGTTTTCAATAACACGTTCGGTGATATTTCATTTGCTGGTAATAACGTCATTAACCTTGGTGAGTCTGGCGAAATGAACCATTACTCAGCGACAGACAGTTATGTTTCTATTACTTCGATAAACGGTAGCTCGTCTGATGAATTACGAGTTATAGGCGACATGAACTTCTTAACTACTGGCACAAATGCAGGTTTAGTGATGTTAGAAGTTGGCATGGACGGTAATGACCAATTTATCATCGAAGGAGATTTAAAAGTTGGTACTGAGCAACCTGATGGAGAGTTTTATGCGCGTAGCTTAAATGTGGCAATTGCTCCGGCAGGCCAATTGAAAGGTGAAGCGAGTTATATCTTACTGTCAAATGACGAAGCTGATGGTGCATTAGTAACGGCAACTGGTGAACAAACACTGAAAGACATTTCATTTGCCGGCGCAACAGGCTCGTTTGCAGGAACAATTGTTGATACTGAAGAAGTCGAAGAGAACGGACAGCAAGTACTTAAAGTATCGTTTGGTTTGTCTTCATTAGGTGCAACGGCTAGCAGTATCTCTCATATGGCGTCAAATTACTGGGCACAGAGTGTTGGAAATCACTTCACACGCCGAAGTGATAGTTCTGATGGCTTTAGCGCAACAGTTGATTCATTCCATACTGATTCTGACATGGCCGTGGCAGGTGACGTTGCAGCACAAGACTTAACGTTTGCTCAACGAATGAGTGGCTTAAATGTCTCAGCACAATACAAAGTATCTGACTTAACCTTCGGTTTTAGCGTTGGTCAAGGTAATGCGGATTCCTCTCAAAGTGAACAACAATCTACGGCCAGCTTAGATATGACTTCTGTAGCTATCTCAGTAGGTTACACGCTAGGTGACGTTTATTTAGATGCGGTATTAAACCAAACTAAATTTGAAGGGAAACTAACAGCATATGACTCATCAGCTCGTACAAAAGGTGAGGTGCTAGGTGGCTCTATAGAGGCAGGTTATAAGCTCGAGTTATTCGGATATAACGTCATACCACATGTTCAATTGTTAACTAGTGAAGTCAGCTCTGATGGATTTACAGATTCGACATCGGCCTATAACTATGCCTTTGACAATGATGTAAGCCAGCAAATAAAAGCAGGGGTTCACTTAGACAAATACTATGAATTATCAACAGGTTCAGTCACACCATATGCAACATTGAATGTGGTAAGTACAGCAGCTGAAAATCAAGTTATTTCTAATGATGTGTCATTCCTAAGTGACATCAGTGGTACTGGCTACCAATTTGATGCAGGTGTGAATGCAGTATTTAAAGAGTGGAGCATTAAGAGTTTGATCGGCATTTACGATGGCGAAGCAAACAAAAATGGCTTCTCAATTGGTTTCTCAGCAGGCTACCGCTGGTAAAAGGTTGGAGGGGCTTAGCCCCTCTACGGAAAAGTATTTAAGTTATTAGGATATATCATGATATTTAATAAAAAGAAGCTAGCCAGTGCAGTATCTCTATTGTTATTGGGCTCTTTGAGTTCAGTTGCCCTTGCAGCTCCAGAAAAAGAAAATAAAAGTTCGGCTGATTTAACGCAAGTTGAAAAAACAAGCGATAAAAACGTAGCGTCGAAAGAGAAAAAAGAAGATAAAACTGTAGAGCGCATCGTCATTACTGGTTCATTTATACCACGTGAAGGTTACGACGGTGCAGAGCCAATGACCATCATCGATGAAGAAGAGATGAAAGCAAAAGGGTTGTTGACAATTGCCGATGTAATCGAGTCTTTGTCAGAGAACTCAGGTTATTCAGAGGGGGATTCAGGTAACTTGTTATCGGGCTTTACCGTCGGCGCACAGGAAGCTAATTTTAGAGGATTAGGCACCGGACGTACATTGGTACTAATCAATGGTCGCCGAGTTGCAGATTACCCATTGCCATTTGGTGGAGAACAAAACGGGGTGGATTTAGGTTCAATCCCAAGAAGTGCTATTGCTCGTGTTGAATATTTAAGTTCAGGGGCATCGGCTATTTATGGTTCGGACGCCGTTGGTGGGGTACTTAACTTCATCACCAAGCGAGACATGGAACAAACGTCGATTTCAGGCTACTTCGGCGGCTTTGAAGAAGGTTATGGTGGTACCGGTAACATTTCTTTCATTAGCGGAAACGCCTGGAGTAAAGGGTCGTTAACGTACGGTATCGAAGCTTTTACTTCAAAAGCGACAAGCGCGGATGAAGTTCCATATTTACAAGACCGCCGTTATACAACGACAGCAATATCGGCCGCAGAGTATCGTGCAGGTCAAATCTCACAGGATAATCCTTACGTATCGCCAGATATGGCTTGTGAAGACATGCAAGGAAATATGACGGCATCAGAAAGCACCGGCGATGTTGGAAAACAAGCCTGTACGTATGATGGTTCTGAAGGCATTGCCATGAATTCAGATTACAACAAAGTGTCATTTTTCTTAGATGGTCGTTACGACTTTACTAATGACGTAACTGGTTTTGCAACGTTGTTAGTGTCTTCGGCTCAGGCAAAAAGTTCAAATCCTTCGTTAAACTGGAACGGTTATGTCTATGGTGAACGTGGTTTACGTTCAGACCGTTTGTATGTCTCACGTCGTTCATTTGCGCCAGATTTAGGTTATTCAGAATCTGAATACAATATGGATGTTGTTACAGGTGTCGTTGGGGTTGAAGGTATTTTTGAAATGTTCAACGAAGATTGGTTATGGGATGTATCAATTTCTAACTCACGCTATGACCAAACTCAATCCAGTGATGCATTGAAAAAAGAAGCTGTTGAAGCGTGGTTGTTTGAAGGTAGTGAATATTATTCAGAAGTCGCTGAAACAACTTATGAAGTCGACAATGACTTTTTTGATGATGCCTTTGTCAATAATATTTTTAGAGACGCTTCTGCGGATCGAGATTTATTAGTGGGCCAAACTAATACTGAAGCCAGTTCAACCGCGTCGTCTTTCCAAGCTAAATTAGCAGGTTCAATATCGGATTTTGGATTGTTATATAACCCAATGCAAATGGCATTGGTGTTAGATTACAACCGTTCAACTACCGAAGTGGTGCCAGATGCACGTGCATTAGGAGAAGACGGATTGAGCTGGATGAATATCGGTTCAGTTTACGCCAAAGGTACACGTGAACGTTATGCCGCAGGCGTTGAATTTCGTTTACCATTAACTCAAAAGTTAGAGGTAACGTTAGCGACTCGTTATGACGAATATAACGACGACAGCTCAATCGGCGGACGTCAAACCTCCCAAGCGAAATTTGTTTACCTGTTAACGGAAGCGATAAAAATGCGTGGTGGTATGTCACAAAGTTTCCGAGCACCAGATATGTTTAATATCTACGGTGAATCAAAGGGATTCACTGGGGCGACTGATTTATTATCACCAGGTTGTTATGACGGCGAAGCATTTGTTGGGAACTGTAGCTCATCGATTATTCGTTCAACGCGCAGTGGTTCAGATAAATTGGAAGAAGAGAAAGGTTCAGAAAAAAGCATCGGTTTTGCGTATTCACCAAACTTAAATTTTGGTGTATCGATTGACTGGTGGTCAATTCGCCTGAACGACATGGTAACCAGTGAAAGTGCTTTCGACCTATTTGTAGGCGAATGGCAGTGTGAAAATGGTGAACGTAATTCAGATAGCCAATTCTGTGAAGATGTAAATTCAAGAATTCAACGTGATTCGGTAACAAATGAATTAATCGGAGTGACCATTCAACCACAAAACCAAGAATTTGTGGAAAAAGAAGGGCTTGATATTCGCGTAAACGGGAACTGGGAATCAGCCGCGTTAGGCCGTTTTGGTGCTGGTATTAGTCATTCAGCAACATTAAAACATGATTGGTTGCGTTTTGCTGGTGATGAAGTCGTTAGTTTAGTTGATGGACAACTGGGGTTATCAACGCCGAATTCGGTAACAAACTTGTACTTAACTTATTCAAATAATCTTACAGGTTTCAGACGTATTAATTCGAGCTTATTTATTCGTCGCCAGTCAGCGGTTAACAATTTCATTGGTACTAAGAAATTACCGCCATATTACACAGCTAATGCAAGCGTTAGTTACTCATTTGATAATCACTTAAATTTACAATTTGTCGTGAATAACTTAACAAATGAGATGCCTGTTACTGATGAAACAAGTCCTCGCTGGCCTTACTACTGGTCACATTTACAATCGCCATTAGGGCGTTCAGTGGCATTGTCATTTAGTTACCCATTATTCTAGAAGGATGCATTGCAGGCTGTAAAAAGCCTGCAAATGGCAGGAGAAAGAAATGAAATTTTCAAATTTAGTAAAAGCGGCAGCAGTGCTATTAGGCTTATTAAGCCTAAGTATTAAAGCTCAGGTGCCTATTGAAACGTTTTTCAAAGGTGTGTCTTACGCCAATATGCGCTTATCACCAAATGGTAAGTTTTTAGCTGCTGGTAAGGTATTACCAAGTGGTGAAATGCATGCGTTTATCATAAACCGGAAAACCAATGAAATGGTTTCTGAAATGAAGTTTGCCGGAAAACTAGGTGTGAGCTCAGTAACATGGTTAAACGATAAGCGTGTCATTGTAGGTTTAGGCTTTGCGTCGGAGATGAGCGAAGGTTTTGGTGGCATTGGTCAATTACTCGGGATGGACATTGATGGCTCGCGTAAAGATATTTTGTGGTCAGGTCAAACTTCGGATTACGGCGGTAATGAAGGGATGAGATTGATTGGTCCATTGGATGCTGAGAATTACTTAATCTCGGTTTATCCATCGGGCAGTGGTATGAGTAAATTCCCATATACCTATATCTATAAATTAAACATGTATACCGGTGAAGCGACTAAGTTATATCGTTCGCCAATTAGAGCGGCATCGCCAATACGTAAGAAAAATAAGGAAACTGGCGAATGGGAAGTTACCCATTGGGTAGGTAAAGCGGCAGATAGCTTTTCTTCAACAGTTGTATTAACAAAAAAAGAAGATGGTAGCTGGGAAGAAATTCGCTACGAAGAAAATGAAGGAATGCGCATTCCTAGAGGTTATAGCTCAGATGGTAAATGGTTATATGTTCGTGACACGATTAGTGCACCAACCTCAGCCGTTGTGAAAGTGAATGTCAAAACCGGTGAAGAAACAATCATTTATCGTCATCCAAAAGTTGATGTAAGCCAAATGTTTCAAGATGACAATGGTGACTTCTGGGGGGCTTTAATAAATTATGACTATCCAAAAGTAGTGATATTGGATGAAGACAACTATTACGCTCAAGTTCAATTGAAAATGGAAGCCGCGTTTCCAAATCAAGCAATTCAGATTGCTTCTAAAACGGCTGACAGCACTGAATGGTTAATTCATGTGTCGAGTGATAAACATCCAGGTAAGTATTACATATTTAATCAGTTTGACGGCTCATTGAAGTTTGTTGTTAATCGTGCCGATTGGGTCGACCCGAAAGAAATGCCAACGACACACGCTATCCGTTTTAATGCACGAGACGGATTAGAAATAGGTGGGTATCTGACAGTTCCAAAAGGTAAAAACGCCAAAAATTTACCGCTGATTATTTTACCTCACGGTGGACCACATGGCCCAAGAGATGTATGGGGATGGAATAGTGAGCGCAATATTTTAGCAAACGCAGGTTATGCGGTATTAGCTGTGAATTATCGAGGTTCGGGCGGCTTTGGTCGAAATTTCCAATACGACTGGTATGGTCATTGGGGATTAGAGATGCAGGATGATTTAACAGATGCAACTTACTGGGCAATAAACAGCGGAATTGCAAATGTTGATCGCGTTTGTATTTACGGTGCTTCTTACGGTGGTTATGCCACACTAATGGGTTTGGTTAAGGAACCTGACTTATATAAATGTGGGATTGGTTATGTTGGTGTTTATGACTTAAACGTCATGATGTACACCGGTGACGTAGCAATGCGAAAAGCAGGTAAAAACTACTTGAATTGGGCATTGGGTGATACCGAAGAAAAACGTAGAGCACAGTCTCCAGCGCCAAATGCGGAGAAAATTAATTCACCTGTCTTTTTGATGCATGGCATGTTGGATTATCGTGCTCACTTCGAAAACTATGTGGTCATGCGTGATGCTTTATTAGAACAAGATCATCGTTTTGAGACTTTGTTAATCCCGCGCGCAGGGCATGGTGCAAGAGACCAGTCATCACGTAAGCAAATATTTTGCAGAATGTTAGACTTTTTTGACCGCCACATTGGTGAAAAACCGGATCCAATGAGAGCACCAAGCACAGATTGTGATGTAGAGGGCGTAGATCCTTTACCGTTTGAGTACTTCGCAGGAAAAGGAGCATACAAATGATGAATATACGTTTCCTTGGTTTATTCGCCATCGCGTTATTTGGGTTTGCAGCTCAGGCGTCAGAACAGGTGGACTCAGAGGCGGTTATTGTTGAATGGCAAGCACCTGATTGCAGTTCTTATACGTCATATAAACGATGCAGAAATGCGGTTAAAACTGAATATCGTCGAATGCGTCAGCAAGAAATGAAATCTCAAGGGTTATCATTTTGGTATTATGAACGTCCTAGCTATAAAGGTGACAGTCAAAAAGCGTTGAAAGATGAAGTACCGGGGATGTTGACTATTGCATTTGATGTCGAGAAAGATGGCACAACATCAAATGTAAAAGTCACAGCGGTATCGTCGGAAGAAGCTAAAGTCTATGGCGAGACGTTAGTGAGTGCGATAACACAATGGACATTTGTTCCTTTGGACAACAAAGTTGAGGGCGTGACATGGCGCACCGAGTTGTTCTTTGAGGAGGAGGCTTGCAAGGATAAGCCAAAAGAAGGAGTAGAAAAAAAGGAATGTTACTCCGATTAACATAGTGAAAATCATCAAAACCCAGCACATGCTGGGTTTTGTGTTTTCGGCCAATAAGCTTGGAGTGACCTTCTTTTAATTCGAGCCTTGGTATTGGAACGCGTTAAACAGATAAGTATGGCATCAAACGATTGTACAAATTGCTACTTAAAATGACGGTTTCGACGGCTGTATGCTATTTAATCACTACGTTGCTTGATATAGAATCGTTGACACTAAAATTGTGTAAGTGCTTAAAGGCCAATAAAGGCCTGGAGATTATCAATGCCTGAGCTAAAAAATAAAGAAGCAGAACTAACAACGAAGCCCGTTAAAAAGGCAGCATCAAAAGCGACGGCAAAAAGAACGTCAGCAAAACAAGCATCTACAAAAAAAGTAGCATCGACTAAAAAAGCGACCGCTAAAGCAAATGATAAAACCGAACAAGTTGTTGATTTGCCAGCGTCGGATGAAAATCAAAATACTGAACAACCAGCGCAGGAGCCGGTTACAAAGTCGTGCTCTAAAGGTTTATCGAAATGGATTGTTCGCAATAACATGTCTTTGGCATTTACCTCTTATCAATCGGGACGAGTCTACTTTGTAGGTGCAGATCCAGAAGGTAGGGTGTCATTCCATGAACGCGTTTTCCAACGAGCTATGGGTATTGTTGGTAACGAACAACGCATCTATATGGGCGGTCTTTATCAAGTTTGGCGTTTTGAAAATGTATTACAGGCAGGTCAAGTTGCCAACAAGATGTTTGATAAATGTTACGTCCCACGTAATGCCCAATTTACCGGTGAAATAGACATTCATGAATTAGGGATCCAAAAAGACGGTACAATTGTATTTGTGAATACAAAATATAATTGTTTAGCCGTTCCTTCAATAACACATAGCTTTAAAGCGATCTGGAAACCAGAGTTTATTTCTAAATTGGTACCAGAAGATCGTTGCCATTTAAATGGTTTGGCAATGGTAGATAGCAAACCTAAATACGTAACAGCAGTATGTAAGTCGGACACAATCGATGGTTGGCGTGAGCGCCGTCACGATGGTGGCATTATTATTGATATAGAAACCAATGAAATTGTTTGTGAAGGGTTATCAATGCCGCATTCCCCTCGTTGGCATGAGGGCAAGTTATGGGTGCTTAATTCTGGCACAGGTTATTTAGGTTATGTTGACTTTGAGCAAAAGAAATTTGTTCCTCATACCTTTGTACCTGGTTTCGCTCGCGGCTTAGGACTTCATGGTAATTTTGCCGTGGTGGGTTTGTCTAAACCTAGATACGAACGTTTTGAAGGATTAGATTTGGATAAAGCCTTAGCTGATAAAGATTCAACAGCATGGTGTGGATTGCAAATCATAAACTTAACCACTGGATCTGTAGAAGAATGGATCCGACTAGACGGTCCAATTTCTGAATTATTTGACTTAACATTGCTCCCAAATGTTAGGTGTCCGATGGCAATTGGACAGCAAAATCAAGAAAACCTATCAATGGTTACATTTGAACACGAGACATTAAAGACTTCCGTTTAAAGACTAATCCCAGCCTAAACTGAAGAGCGTCGCCGGGTAGGCATAACTACCCGGCTTTTTTATTTATACCTACTCAAAAATACCTAATCCACTATTCAGCGTCATTTAGAACACCTGCTTTTTTCCAAAATTTCTTATTGTACAAAATGCTACACAACACGTTTGGACTCTGCTTGTTAACTTATATAAAACACTAGTATGGCTAAATATTTATCAATTTTTAAAGTTTTGATGAATTAACGGTTTTAAGCGATAGAAAGCGATATTTAGCCCTATTAACAACAAACCGGTACAAAAAGATACTGGGTAATTCACATGAATACGGAGCACGTAATGCAAGGTATAGACAACAACTTTAAGCGATCTGTTGTAGCTGCAAGTTTGGCTACAGTTTTATCTACAGGCGCTAATGCGGCAACAGCACCAGAGCCAGTTATGGTTCCATCAATAAACTCTGGAAACGCCAATGGTAGTTCAATTAGTAATATCGTTACTTTGGGTGACAAAATCTATTTTAGAGGTATTCATGCAGAAGATGGGTACGCTTTTTGGCGAGCTAACTACGATGGCTCTTCCCCAGAAAAATTATCAACGACCTACTCTGAAGATGTTGCGGTTCGACCTGATAACTTAATTAGTTATAACGGGAAGATTTATTATCAAGGTATTATAGAGAGTTCTGGGATCTCTACTAAAAATGCCATGTTTGAGTATGATCCAATAACGAATACGATTACGGATTTAGATCTTAATCCTGGTGATTCGTTTAATTATAGCGACACTTTCAAAAACCCATATGTCTACAATGGCAAGCTCTATTTCTCCGCCCAAACAGGCGAGACTCGCCCAGTTCCATCCACAACATCTATTACGGGTGATTATGAACTTTGGGTAAAAGATGGTGATGCAGCGCCAGTTAGATTAGCCGATATTAATTTAGGTGAAGAACCTTCAAATCCTAATTACTTCACAGCTTACAAAGGTAAATTGTATTTTCAAGGCCGTACAGCTAGTCAAGGTGTTGAGTTAATGGTTTATGATGATACTCAGCCTGTTGAAGCCGGTATTAACCCTTCAGTAGTATTTGATTTACCTGGTCAAGATAGCAATAGTAATCCTAATTCAAGTTCTCCAGCTGAATTGGTTGTTTATAACAACGCTTTATACTTCACAGCGACAATGGAAGAAGCTACTGGTAAAGAAATTTATTTCTATACAGGTGAAGGCGAGCCCACTCTATTGAGTAATGTTACTAGCGAGGGACAAACAGAAGCTCCGTCAAAATTGACTGTTTATGCAGGTCACTTATTATTCACGGCGGGTACAGGAATTAATAGTGGTTCAAGAATTTGGATTTACAACTCGTTAAATAGTGCACCAGAATTATTGTCAAATAAGATACCAGGTGCAACTCAAGTTGAAGACGCAAATCACTTTACGGTTTACCACGACCGTTTATATTTTGAAGGCAATCAAGGCAACTTTAAAGATTCGTTATGGGTGATGGATGGAATTTCATCGCCAACGTTAGTGACTGACTTTAACCCGGTTAATATTGATGAAAATGATAATTTAGTAAGTGAGCAAGTGTCGGCGCTAACAGTTGCCAATGGCCGCTTGTATTTCTCTGCAAATGCAGGACAAGGGCAAGAGTTATATATCATTGACGAGTTCCTAGATAGCGATGGTGACTTAGTTCGTGATGAACTAGATGCGTATCCAAATGACCCAACTCGTTCACAGTTTGATGAAGGAGAGGGTGGTAGCTTTTTAGATAGCGACGGGGACGGTGTTCTTGACCATCTAGATTGGGCTCCGAATGATGCTTCTGAATCGAAAGATAGTGATGGAGATGGTGTTGGTAACAACGCTGATGCCTTCCCGTTCGACAAAACTGAAACGGTAGATACCGATGGAGATGGTATTGGTGATAATGCAGATCCATTCCCAGAAAGTGCCGATTCGTTTGATTCAGACGGCGATGGTGTATTAGATGTGGTAGACGCATTTCCTTTAGATCCTACTGAAACCATAGATAGTGATGGTGACGGTATTGGTGATAATACGGACAAATTCCCTCAAGACGCTATGTACCATGCTGATGCTGACAATGATGGTGTAGCTGACTCTTTAGATGCTTTCCCTACAGATGAAAATGAGTCAGTCGACTCGGATGGTGACGGTGTAGGTGACAATGCAGATAAATTTCCAAACGATAAAGCAGCCTCAATAGATACCGATGGAGATGGTTATCCAGATTCGATAGTTGCAGATATAGAAACTGATTTAGTCGTTGATTCATTTCCAGATGATGCAACTGAATTTGTCGATACTGACCAAGATGGAGTGGGTGATAATGCGGATGGCTTCCCCACAGATAATACTAAGTCAGCAGACTTAGATCGTGATGGAATCGAAGATTCAGTAGATACAGATCAAGACGGCGACGGTTACAGTGACGAACTGGAGCTGGAATTTGGTTCAGATCCAATTGTTGCAAGTTCAATCCCTTATCAAAAAATTGAATTGGCCTCAGATATTCGTGCAGGGTCAAGTTCAAGCACGCCTAAATACTTTACCGAATTTAATGGTAAGACGTATTTCCAAGCCAACGATGGCACAAGCGGCATTGAGTTGTATGTCTATGACGGTACGTCAACGGAGTTAGTATTTGATATCCGTACAGGCACAAGCTCAAGTAGCCCTGTTGAGTTGGTTGTCAATGCAACTGGCGATACGATGTACTTTGTGGCCAGCGACGGTACTGATAAGGCGCTTTGGTCACTAAGCGATGTTGATGGTGCCGTGCCAGTTAAAGTGGCGGCATTTGCAACAACCGCAGATGACACAGAGACAGCAGAAATTGACGAGTCGGTTACCGCGTTTAGTACGATTAAAAACCTATACGTTATGGGCAGCAAAATTTATTTTGCAGGTAAACGCTCAGGTGACACCAAAGACATTTCGACGTATTCGTTAGCGGATGCAGAATATTCTGAAAACGTGGCAACCGATGAAGAGTTGTATTCATTTGATACGATAACCGGTGAGATCACCTTAGAAGTTGTCGCGGATAATGAAGACGGCATTGAGCCAGCAAACTTTACTGAGCTTGATGGGGTTTTATACTTCAGCGGCAATAGCAAAGTCGAAATACAAGAGATTTACAATCCACGTGCAGACACTTGGTTTAATGTAGCAGTCCCAGTGGTGTCTTTATTCAAGTTGGATAGTTCAGGTGTCGAAGTTGTTGAAGGGGTGCAAAGTGTCGAATCTGTGTATGCCCATGACGGCAAGAT
>NZ_JAUORW010000025.1:0-47633 GCF_030548245.1 Psychrosphaera sp. 1_MG-2023 | reverse complement strand
TCGTTTTCTTGCATTGGGCTCCTTTCTTGAAAGAGCTAATAGTGACTGTGATGTATGAGCCAATTTTCGAATATTCCTCTATGATGAACCTAGCCATATTAGATCAGATATTTAACCAAAATGGTATAACATGGAGAAGCTCAATTGCTTCTGCTAATTCCTTTCTTGTGATTGTTCCGTATCTAGCCATGATTCTTGCCCTTACTATCGTCTTGTTGCTTTTATGTGTTATGTACTTTTACAAACTTTGCTGCTTTTGACCGTAATACTTCGAGCACTTCTGAATTACTAGATAAGATACAAATACTGATGTACACAAAATAACGGCAGATATTGCGGATCCAACGCCATAGATAGTTGAAACATCAAAATGATAACTTTCTCTTCTTACTGTAACAAGCAGTAGTGGCAATTGCATGAGAAGCACCATTACGTAATTATATGGGAGTACTCCTTTTAGACTTCGATAAACAAGAAGTACTATTAATACTGTAAAAAATACATTAAAACTATCCAGCGCAGAAACCGCTAAATAGATGGTGCTTCCCGCATTTAAGTCTTCTGTGTTAGCAAGGTGTTCTTGAATTGCAAAAACATCTCCTATTTCACGTACTGCAATTGAAAGAAAGAATGGCAGACATAAACCAATAAGAATAGCCGGTATATATTTAATTATTTTTTTCACTCTTTCCAACATAATATCACTCTTTCCAACATGTTATTACGATACTGTCTTGAACGAAGCACCATGAAGTACCTGGCTGCACTATCCAACCCGTTGATGGAGGTTCAACGCTTCCTGTAGTTTCAGGTGTTGGGTTTGCACCACAAACGGCTAGCTCATAGGGGCTATCAGCTGCCAGTGCGTTTTTACTAAATAAAAAGCAAAGTAATAGAGGGGTAAGTGTTTTTAAAATTTTCACAATATATTTATTCCTATTCAATTTTTATTATTCCATTATTTGTTACAAATCAAAAACAATGTGTAACAAAATAAACATATCGAAGACGTTAATTTATTTCAAGTGCGTACGTTTAAATAGTGATTTGGGGTTAAAAAACGTTAACATATTTTTTAATCCCATTTATCAATTAAAAATACTGAAAATTGCATATATTGCGAATCATCGGGGCCAAGTAAAATAATAAATGCCGATATCAGGAGATAGATAATGCACTCATTAAACAAATCAAACCACACCCCAGTCTTCAAGGACGATTACGAGCCTATCTAAATAAACTGTAGACTTGGATTTCACAGACCCTAACAATTTCCCGTGGTTGATACCTAGCGTATCAACCATTATGACTGGACTTATAGCCTTTGCTATTGCTTACCAAGCAATTTACTCAAACCGAGATATAGCCAGAAAGAAAAACTCTATTGATACAATCCTTCATGCTAAAAATGATGGTAAGTTGCGCAATGCTATTACTGTTACAGGCCAGATTCACAACAACGCAGATAAAACAATAAAATCTTTTGCATACGAATCCAAGAAATTTACCAAAGGGGCCAGTGAGTTTAGATACTGCCTCAATTTTTATGAATATATTTCTGTTGGGATCCGACACGGTATATACGACGAAATTGTAATGAAGGAGATTATGTGTGGTACCGTGACTAGAGTTTACGAAAGGTGTAAACCCTTTATTCAGACTCTAAGGCTACAAAATCAAGCACCAACCGCTTATTGTGAATTTGAAAGACTTGCAGAATGATGGGCCGCTGATCCCATAAAAACTAAAAAGCCTTCAATTTTGTCCAAAATATTCGGTTAGTATATTTTAGCTAATAACCCTCAAGCTTAGCTGCCGACACATCTACCAGCTGTTTAATATACATTGGCGACCACTTCCTATTATTAGCTAGTTTTAGATACTCACAATAATTCGATTGCTTGTTGTATTGCTTAGCTAACTCACGTAATGACTTTCCAAAACAAAACCTATCTTCATAAAGTTTAATGAGCTGTTTATCTTTATGAAACAAAACCGCGATAGCTTTATCAATTTCTAGTAAAACATTTTCATCAACTTCTGGCAGTGCAGCGCCTTTTTTGGGCCTGCGGGGTCAGAGTCGCTGATTTTGTTATTTCCTCTGCATTCGGTTGGAGATCCCAAATATCGCTAAGGTTCTTTTAGGATTACGATTTTCCTTTCAATTTTGTATAAATTTTTATGGTTTTTAGGTCCTTGCATTGTTTTATATTTTTCAAGTTAAACAGATAAAGGGGTAAACAGCTTTGTTATTTCTTGGTAAATCAAAATTCATTTCAAAGTTGATTGTCGTAACTGGTGTAACGTTTGTATTATTTGCTTGTAAAAGTAGTGATAATCTCTTTAAAACGGAACAACATACGTTAACATCGCCTGATGGTCTTATTGCACTTAACTTGTCGTGGGAGTCAACAACATCACCGCAGTTCAGTGTATTTTTCGACGATAAATCAGTTGTCTTACCATCGGATATAGATTTGGTCTCACCAGGTACTGTCGCAACTGAACACGATTTAGTGTTGCTTTCTGAACGTTCTGTCGATGAAACAGCGCCATTAACTTGGGGCCAGTTTGAAGACCTAAAAAGTCGATACAACGAAGCTCGATTTAAACTTATCGATAAACAAACTCAAAGCGTAATAAGTCACCTAGAGGTTAGGGTTTTCAACGATGCCGTAGCTTTAAGACATGTGCTAGAAGCCAAAGCCCAATCAACAACTAAAACGTTTAAAGAAGTAACAGAATTTACTTTAGCCCATGACGCAAAGGTATGGAGTAATAATGGCATGAAGCCTACGAAACAAACCGCGAGTCTTTTGCGTAGCAGTAATGAGAATTTGGCAATCCCTATTGCGTTTACTAGCAGCCAAATGCCAGCAATAGCGTTTCAAGAGGCTGGTCGTGTCGATACTGGTATGATTAAGCTTAAAACAGTATCTGATTCCGCAAAAGTTGTAGTTGCGAGCGCCCCTCTGGTAGCTAGTGATACATCATCGGCCACGTCATGGCGCGTATTGCAGCTTGGTAAAACTGTAGGAAGCCTACTTACGTCACAAGTGTTGATAAGTCTATCGCCACCAAACCAAATTGAAGATACGTCTTGGATCAAAACGGGTAAATCTTTTTGGGACTGGCGTGTACGTGGTGAGCAATATGAAGATCACACATATGCCTTAGATAATGAATCACTAAGACGAATGATTGATTTTGCCTCAAACAATAACATGCAATATGTGATGATCGACGCCAATTGGTATGGGCCAGAACATAACGCCAAGTCTGACCCGTTTACTGAAATTGATGGATTAAATATCAAAGCACTGATCAACCAAGCGAATGAGAAAGGCATTGGCTTTATTTTGTATCTCAATGATAAGGCAAGTGTAAATCATGATTTGGATGAGCTATTTGAAACATGGGCAAGTTGGGGAGCCGCTGGTGTTAAATATGGCTTTATGAAGCTGGGTGGAAAAGACAAGGTAATTAAAACCCTCAAAATTGTTGAACTTGCTGCCAAGCATAAATTATTAATCAATTTTCACGATAGCCCGGTAATTCCAAGTGGTATGAGACGAACATGGCCAAACTGGGTAACCAGAGAAGCAGTTCATGCACAAACGGATGGTTTGTATACTTATAAACCCTCAGGTTTTGTTGAAATGGCACATATAAATGCACTTGCTGGACCGTTAGATATGTCCAATGGTTTCTTTAAGCTAGATGGCCTAAAACAAAGCCGAGATTATGTTAGAGAAGAGGTTTATTCCACAGTTGCAAGTGAAGTAGCGCGTTCTTTAATTATTTTTTCCGGATTGATCATCTTTCCAGATGCCCCTGAAGAGTATTTAGGAAAAAAGGACTTGTTTGAATTTTTAGAAAACATGCCTGCTACTTGGGACGAATCAATGGTGTTATCAAGTGATATTAATGAGCACATAGTTACTGCAAGAAGAACGGGTGAAGAGTGGTTTATTGGTGCGGCGATTAATGAAGCCGGTGGAACCTTGCCACTTAAATTAAACTTTTTAAAACCAAATCAAACTTACCTAGCCAAAATCTATGCGGATGCGCCCAATACCCATTACATAACTAATCGTGAGGCTTATGAAGTTATTACGCGTGAAGTAACTCAAAGTGATGTGTTAAAAATGCACTTAGCGCCAGGCGGTGGTCAAGCGATTTGGTTAAAGCCGATTAAAAAAGGAAAATAAAATGAAATTAAAACTTAGTCTAAGTATCTTGGCCTGTGCCACCACCTTTATGATGGGTTGCACATCCCTTTCAGAGCCTGAACCAGTTAAAAAGCCTAACGTATTGATAATTTTAGTTGATGATCTCGGCTGGGCAGATGTTGCTACATACAACCCAAAAACTAATTATTCAACGCCAAATATGGATAAATTAGCCGCTGAAGGTATGAAGTTTACCGATGGCTACGCTGCAAGCCCGATTTGCAGTCCAACCCGAGCGGCTTTGATAACGGGTTTGCACCCCACTAGAATGGGAACAACTGACTTCTTTCGAAATAGACTTAAGAAAAACAAAATTAGAGAAGGCAAATTTAAACCTGCACCATTTAATGAAAGTCTACCGGAAAACCATGACACCATTGCCAATGTGTTAAATAAAGAAGGTTACGATACAGCATTTCTTGGCAAGTGGCATTTAGGACAAACAGAGCAAGAGTGGCCTGAGTATTATGGATTTGACGTTAATGTTGGCGGTCATGTTGCTGGTAGCCCAATGGGCGGATATTTTTCACCATATATAAACCCGCGTTTAGAAAGCGGACCAAAAGGTGAATATCTAACAGATCGTTTAACATCAGAAGCAATTAACCTACTCGGTAATTACGCGCAGACCGACAAGCCATTTTTTATGTTGATGTCGTATTATTCGGTTCATACTAAATTAGCAGCGCCTAAAGACTTGGTTGAAAAATATGAAGCCAAATTTGCTGGCACTGATCCAAAATCTGAATTTGCAGAAATCGAACAAATTTGGCCTAATAAAAAAGCCAGATTAAATCGCGTGTCTCAAACACACCCAACATACGCCTCTATGGTTGAAAAAGTCGATGAGAATATTGGACGTATCGTTAACGAACTAGACAAACAGAATTTACAGGACGACACGATTGTCATCTTACTTTCAGACAATGGTGGCTTGTCTACATCTGAAGGTAGACCAACATCTAACTTGCCACTAAATGGCGGAAAAGGTTGGTTATATGAAGGCGGTATACGAGTCCCATTTGTAATTCGAGTCCCAGGCAGTGCATCTAACGGTAAAACCAGTAACGTTCCAGTTACGATGATGGATATCTCGGCAACGATTTACGCAATGTTAGGTATCGATGAAGACAAGCTTCCAAAGTCGGACGGTGAAAGCTTAAAACCTATTTTGGCATTGGAAAATGGCCTTGAAAACAGACCGTTATTTTTCCATTACCCGCATTACTCAAACCAAGGTGGTTTCCCTGGAGCTGCTGTTCGTTTAGGAAAGTGGAAATTATTGGAGCGCTTTGAGGATGGCCAAGTGCAACTATTTAACTTAGCCGAAGATATTGGCGAAAACCGTGATTTGGCGAAGAATTATCCCGAAAAGGTTGAAGAGCTTCGTAAAGTATTACATCAGTGGTACAAAGATCAAGACGCAGAGTTTTTGAGAAGTAACCCGAACAAACCACAGTTTGGTGAACCTTGGAAACCAGTTGGTTAAAGAAAAGAGAGATACTTAATAATGAAATTACTATCAGCAGCGATAGCTTCAGTCACATTAGTAGGCGCTTTGGCATTACAAGCTTGCAGTACAACGGATGTTGCTCTGCCACAAAAGGTAACAGTCACACACTCAGCGTTAACTGGAATTGGCGTTGAAGCTGGGGTAATGCGACGTGATCCAAGTGATGTTATCAAGGTTGATAACATTTACTACGTTTGGTATTCAAAGGGAAAGATTTCCACTGGATATGATGCAACCGTTTGGTACGCTACGTCCCCTGATGGTCATAATTGGGTTGAGCAGGGCGAAGCATTAGCAAAAGGGAAAAAAGGAAGCTGGGAAGGTGAAAGCGTATTCACGCCCAATATCCTTGTTGCAGAAGGTAAGTACTGGCTTTTTTATACCGGTACGTCTAAACCTTATAAACGCCCATTTAGTCCTGATTCAAAGATTGGCCTGGCGGTATCCGACTCGCCATATGGTCCTTGGGAGCGTGTTTCCAATCAACCAATCTTAAAAAATAGCGACACCAAGAGTGATTTCGATAGTCATTTGATTGACGATGCAAGCCTACTCGTTAAAGATGGAAAATATTGGCTGTATTATAAAGGCCGTCAGTTAGGGAAAAGCCCAAAAGAAACACAAATGGGGTTAGCCATAGCGGATAAACCTCAAGGCCCATATGTCAAAGTTTCAAATACACCAGTGATCCCTGGAAATCACGAAGTCTTTGTTTGGCCACAAGGTAATGGTGTTGCGGCAATGATAGGAGATCGAGCGCCTGCCAATATCCAGCATTCAATAATGTTTGCTGAAGATGGTATTAATTTCACTCGTGTCTCCGACGTCATCGGTTATCCATGGGCTGCCGGTGGTTATCGACCTGAGGCATTTACCGACAGTAATAAAGGTGGCTTGCCTCAATGGGGTGTTGAAATTGGTAAAGCTAAAAAGCAATTACCTTTCATTCATCGATTCGATATCATTCAAAATTGATAGACTGTATAAGCATGCCGACAGCCTCGGCATGCTTATAATTTTACCGTCTCATAATTATTCAAAACAGCGCCTGACACAGGTCAAATACCACTTTATTTTCATCAAACATCAACTGACTGACTCATTCAATTCCTAGCAGTAAACTTAAATTTGTTGACATTAAATCAATGACCTCATACCCTGTATTTTATATTTAAAAATACAATTTGTAGTGGAGCGCTGTAAGCCTCACTTTAGTTCATTCGATGTAATATGTTCAAATGACGGTTGGAAATCAATTGATATGAAATCATTAAGAAGTTTATCTATGTTATTTGGGATCGCATTTTTAGCGTCCTGTTCAAACACTCAAGAAACAAATACTCAGGAAGATCCCGATAAAGCGGAATTTCCGAATATCATATATATCCTCGCGGATGACGCCGGAGTTGGAGATGTCTCAAGTTATAACCCGCAGTCAAAGATCCCAACGCCAAATTTGGATGAACTGGCAGCGCAAGGGATTAGGTTTACCGACGCGCATTCTCCTTCGTCGGTTTGTACACCAACTCGGTATAGTGTATTAACCGGTCGCTATTCTTGGCGCAGTCGTCTAAAAAAAGGGGTTTTATTTGGTTATGGAACAGCCTTAATTGAAGATGGTCGTGAAACCGTAGCATCGGTATTAAAATCGAGCGGCTATAACACGGCTGGTATCGGTAAATGGCATATTGGTTTGGGCAGTGGTAAAAAAACAGATTATAGTAAACCATTAACACCTGGGCCAATTGATAACGGCTTTGATTATTACTACGGGATCCCAGCGTCATTAGACATGGACCCTTATGTTTATTTTGAAAACGACAAGTTGGTTCAGCCTGCAACATTAAAAACCGGCAAACATGGCCTTCCGCGCGGTGTTGGTGGTGGTGAAGAGTTTTGGCGTGGCGGCAAAATCGCTAAAGACTTTAAGCATATCGAGGTGTTACCAAACATAGTTAAACGAGCAGAAGACTATATTGTTGAACAAAAAAATAGCAAAAAGCCATTTTTTCTATATTTGCCGTTACCTGCACCGCACCAACCATGGTTACCAACCGCTGAATTTAAAGGAAAAAGCCAAGCCGGCGCTTATGGTGACTTCATGGTCCAAGTCGATAGTGTTGTGGGCCAAATCGTAAGAGCAACGGAAAAAGCGGGTTTAACTAAGAATACACTTATTATATTCACCAGCGACAACGCTTCACATTGGTATCAGCGTGACATCGACGAACATGGACACCGTGCTAATTTAAATTACCGCGGCCATAAGGGCGACATTTATGAAGGTGGCCATCGTGTTCCATTTATTGCCAAATGGCCTAATAAAATCCCTAGCAATCAAGTGTCTGATGAACTGATATCTCTGACTGATTTGATGGCGACGGCCGCAGCGATTACAAATACAACGTTACCTGCAAACGCCGGTGAAGATAGTGTTAACATATTGCCTGTGTTGACGCAGCAAAATGCCAACATACCTCCTAGACAAACAACCATTACACATTCGGTAGATGGCACGTTTTCAATCCGTCTAGGGGCTTGGAAGTTAATCGATGCGCCACATTCAGGTGGGTTTAATAAAGGGAAGTTGAGTCAATATACAGATATGCCGCAGGTGCAATTATATAATTTGGACTCTGATCCTTCAGAATCAAATAATGTTTACGATAAATATCCTGCAAAGGTAACAGAGATGTTGACCCTGTTAGCTAAAATTAAACAGCAGAGCAGTTAGCTTCATGTCGTGATGATAATATAGGTCAGGTTTATTTCTGCACTTATTACCTTTGCGCTTTATAGAGTGGTACTGAATTATTCAGTGTCACTCTATTTTTAACAATCAATAACATTTCATAATACGCCCCATTACTGTGTTTTTGTGTCTTATTAGACACTATAAAGTCCCTTTTTTAACACTATTTGGTATTCACTAAATAGCTTATCTTTATTTTTGTTTAACAAATTTTACGTTTTTTAGCGTCGACTTTTGTCTAATATGGGTAGTTATTAAAAGGGTCTTCCATAATGAATTTATTTACTAAATATCGCTTCGTATTATTTGTTTTAGCGATTATTTCTTCACACATTAATGCAGCACGTTTACATATTGATTTAAACCAAAACTGGAAATTTTCTTTATCCGGTAGTGACGCTGCAACATCACCAACGTTTGACGATAGCGATTGGAAGACAGTAAATGTGCCACACGACTGGGCATTTAATAAAGGGATCAGTATTGACGGCCAACAAGGTGACAAAGGCGGTTATTTTGACGGTGGTTTAGGTTGGTATCGTCAATCATTCGACGTCAGTAAATCCTGGTTAGATAAGCGTGTTGTGATTGATTTCGAAGGCGTTTACATGAACAGTGAAGTTTGGATAAACGGTCACTATCTTGGTAAAAAAGCCTATGGCTATATTTCGTTTCAATACGACATTGGTCAATATTTAACAGCGGGCACTAACCATATTGCCGTGCGCGTTGACAACTTGAAAGAGCCTTCTGCTCGTTGGTATCACCCAGCAGGTATCTATGCGCCTGTCTCCCTAACAGTAATGGATGCTCAATCTTATGTTCAAAATAATGGTGTCTATGTCACCACGTCGTTAAACAAAGATAAGTCAGCACAAGCGACGGTAAAACTGGAATACGCTAATACCCGAAATGAATCTTTGTATGTTGAGTCTAAAATTGTCGACCAAACGGGCAAGCCAGTATTAGTTGAGAATAATCCATTACCAGCTTGTACTTCAGAAAACTGTTCAACAACGTCACAGTTAACTTTATATAAACCAAAGTTATGGGACACAGAAACGCCTAATCTTTATACCTTGAGTACAACCATTCGTAGCGCCGATAACGTTTATGACACGGTGGATACTCGATTTGGTATTCGCACGATTAAATGGGATACAAAAACCGGGTTTTGGTTAAACGACAAGGTGACCAAACTTAAAGGCGTGAGTGAGCATTGGGAAGGTGGCCCGGTAGGTGGCGCTTGGACTAAGCCATTGTTGCGTTGGAAGTTAGCATTATTTAAAGAAATGGGCGTCAATGCAATCCGTACAGCCCACAATCCATATCCACCAATTTTTTATGAATTGTGTGATGAAATGGGCATCTTGGTCATGGATGAAGTGTTCGATGGCTGGAGTAAAAAGGCACCGTTTGACTATGGTCAGCAGGCGTTTAAAGACGATTGGAAAACAGATCTAACAGAATGGGTTAGTCGTAACAGAAACCACCCATCGATTATCCTTTACAGCGTAGGTAACGAAACTCGAGGCGATGAAATTGCTGAGAAATTAGTAAGCGAAATGCACAAACTCGATCCAACTCGCCCTGTGACTTCAGGCCACAGTGCGTCAAGTAAAATGGACGTGTTTGGAGTAAACGGCGGCAGTGAAAAAACACAATTTTTCGAAAATTCACGACCGGATCTACCTTTTATTGCGACTGAAGCACCACACACTTGGCAAACACGCGGATATTACCGCTCTCAAACCTGGTTACGAGACGGCAATCATTCGAAACGACAAGGCATTTTCCCGTTACCTGATTTAGCCGAGGAAGAAATCTTCACTTACGAATGGGCAGATCCAAGTACATGGAGAAACCCTAAGCAGCATTTTAATTCGTCATATGACAACGCAACGGTAAGAATATCAGCCCGTAAAAACTGGGAATTAATGCGCGATTTACCTTGGTTTAGCGGACATTTCCGTTGGACTGGTTTTGACTATTATGGTGAAGCGGGTTATGTCCACGGTGGCTGGCCGTTCCGTTTATTTATGGGTGGCGCGTTAGACGTAGCCGGATTTGAAAAAGATCTGTTCTATTTCTACAAGAGCCAATGGACCGACGAACCTTTTGTACATTTATTACCGCATTGGACTCATCCGCGAATGGCAGCAGCAACGAAGATCCCTGTTTGGGCTTATTCTAACTGTGAAGAAGTTGAGCTATTTATTAACGGAAAATCGTTAGGTCGTGATTCGTTAGGAACTAAATGGGACGAAATGCAAGCCGAGTGGATGGTACCTTGGCAAGAAGGCACACTAAGCGCTAATTGTTTAGTTGATGGTCAAGTCAAAGCAAGCACTCAGCAGGTTACAGCAAACGCCCCAAGCCGTTTACAATTAACACTTGAAGACCGCTTTGTTCAACCTGAAACAGGCAGCGCAATAATCACCGCTGAACTGCTAGATGAAAAAGGAACCTTCTATCCATATGGCGAAAACAAGGTTTACTTCCATTTAGTGGGAGACGCCGAGATCCGTTCACTAGAAAACGGTGATCCAGTTGATACAGCAAAAAATGTCGGCGTAGATAATCGTAAAGCTTTTATGGGAGCGACTCGAGCGTTTATTGATATTGATAACGGTGCAACTAATGTGTCTATGATCAGTGCCGCGATTATCGGAGATAAGCAGTTATATTCATCAGACTTAATTAACATTGATGTGGCCACACTAAATATCAAAGGCAAGGCGGCTAAAGTTGGCATTGACGTGTTTTACACAACTGACGGTTCTCTACCGTCAAAGCGCAGTCAAAAATATTCAGGCGCATTTAAAGTAAAACCAAACACGTTAGTTCAAGCGGTTGTTTATATTGACGGTAAAGCATTATTTACGATGAAAGAAGCGTTTGCAGATGGTTCAGGTTTGTATTGGGGAAAAACGGGCTCCAGCGCACAAGTCGAAAATTCACGTGCGATGCCTGCTAAAGATGCATTACTTAAAGGAGCTGCAAAACGTGCTACTCACGTTGATTTTCAAGCCAGTGAAGGTTCTATTACTTGGTATCAAGAAAACGACGGCGAATACGGTATGAATGAATTGGCCATCGAATACGCATCCAATGATAAAGAAAGCGACCGCGAGATGTTACTTATCGTAAATGGTAAAAAGATTGCGAAGCTGAAATTTCCTAAAACAGGGAAATGGCAAGGCAAGTGGGCAACAGTCACGGTTGACGCACCACTTGGTGCCGGAGCTAATTACATTGAATTAAAAACAACGGGTAGCAGTGGCCCTAATATTAAGTCACTAAGTATTACGGCAAAGGATGACGAATAAATGGATTTTGCAGACTACTCAAACGTAGTTTTGAGTAAGCCTTTAAATTACAAGTCTTTGGCTCACAAGCTCTGGATGATGTCGAAATTGGTTAAAGTTTTTGTAATAACCATGATTGTTATCTTTGCTACAGGTTGCAAGTTAACTGACGATGCAAAGGGACCTAAGAGCGACAATGGCGAAATTGCTACCGTTGCTCCCGGTCAATTTAAACTGTTGGCAAATAACGCAGATGTTGTGGGGGCGCTCAAAACAGCTCAACATGTGGACTTTAAAGGAAGAGAAGGCTCAGTAACATGGAAGTTAAAAAATGTTGGTGAAACTGGTCACTATGACTTGAGGTTCTTATACGCTTTAAATGACCCCAAAAAACAACGAAATATGGATCTTTACATCAATGATGAAATTGTAACCTTAGTTCGTTTTTCAAATACGGGCAGTTGGCATTACAAATGGGAAAAAGCCCAGGTAATCGTTAAGGTGAATAGTGGCATTAATACCATTAAATTAGTGAGTAAAGGAAATAGTGCACCTAACCTAAAAGCGCTAATTATTTCGGGCTGATGACAAGCTTTAATATCGCCCAACTTCTGTTGGGCTTTGTTTTTCAACGCCAATATTCTTCCGTATTTTTTCTATCTTGTAGCTAAGTGATTACATAACTTTGATTTGTAATCTAAAACTGTCATTCCAGAACATATAAATATCAAGCAACACCTGATCCAGTTCAGTGATTGGTATAAGTGCTTTCTTTTACTATTAATTTTCTTAAATATTAGTTCCTTCAATTTGATTAATTTTTGAGGGTTTGGCGCGACAGACTTGTTTACTTTATATCTAACCGTGGATAAACGACCACTCGAAATTATTGGTAGAGCGACTCAATTAAAATAGTTTTGATAACAAAACTTTCAGTGGCAACTTCAAAAGCGAATTTATAATTATGAATATCAAGCAAGGCGTTTTAAAAAAGGGACTTTCTAACATTGCCGTTATCTTAATTGGCGCGCTAAGTTTTTATAGTCTGCATGCGCAATCAGCTATTGAATTGCATGCGGGTGAATTAAAGCAAAAAATTGATATTGTCGGTGGAGACATGGAACGCTCGGCAAATTTCTTGTTACAAGCTAGCAACCCAGACGAAATCATCGATTGGTATTTTTCAGACATGGTGATGCCTTATATGAGGGTGGTGTTTGATAAAAAACAAGAATTGATTGAAGGCGCTCCCAATTTTGGTTTTTACAGCAAACAAATTGAAGTGATGCAAAAAATTAAAGCGGTCAATCCAGACGTAAAATTTTGGGCGACATTAAAAACCGACTATGACGGTTACGGCAAAAATAACAATATGCCGGACTGGATTTATACTGGGAATGGTTATAACGGTGGGAGCTATAATTCAACACTTTTTAAAGCCGACAAATATGCGGGCTTTCTCGCCGACTACTTAAAACTTATGCATGAAAGTGGCGTTAAAATTGACATTATATCGGTATCTAAAGAATGGATGCAGGTAATGCCGGCACGGAATGAATACAACACGATTAATCAGTTGAAACAGCTGTTAGCAACGGAAGCCTACAAAGGTGTACCGGTTCCTGAATTTAATGGCCCTGCGGCGTGGGGGGTAAAACAAGCCAAAAATTTTGTGGTGGATGTCAGCAATAATGGCTATCAGGCAAATTACTCTGGCTTTTCGGCACACACTTATGACAAGCCGACAGAAGCGAATTGGTTAGACTTAATTACTGCGGCGTCTGCGATTAATAAACCGGTATATAATGAAGAATCCAATGCCGCTGGTGGCGGGCCTTTGTGGGGCGAAGAACCTACGATAGGTGGAGTCATCAATATCTATACGGGTAAAACAGAATCATATCGGGCTGGATTACGGGGCGAGTTGTTCTTTGAAATCTGGTCAAGAGGGATCACCAAAGAAACGCGCGCAGTTTATTTTACCAAAGGACAAAAGGGCAATCGCCTCCGTGGTTATTGGTTAATAAAAGCGTTTATTGATGGTGTGTATAACAAACATTATATCGCTCACACAACACCGCAAGAATTGTCTGACATTAAAGTGATGGCGTTTTCTGACGATGAATATATCACCGCTTATGTGATTAATGCGTCAACAACAAATGCGTTTACCAACTTGCCAATTACGCTTAATGATAAAGTTATTACCAGTAATACAATAGTCGCTCAAACCTGGAGCGAGGACACTCCTAAAATGGGTGTTGTTAGTGGTATAACAAAAACCTCAAGTAATTCTTTTTCAGTAAATGTCGCTCCTTCGAGTTTAGTCATCTATAAGTTCAGAATTGGTGGTAATGCGACAATTAATCTGTCGTTAAATCAAAACGAAATCACGGCAACAGAGCAGTCGTTTAACTTAGATGTCACGGCCAATCAACCGTGGGTCATTACTCAACTCCCTAACTGGCTAACAGTAGATCAACAAAGTGGCGATGCATCAACAACCATTACATTTAACGCGATTGAAAATATGTCGAATGTTGAACGTGCTGCCACTATTTATGTCAACGACGTGCCTTTGCTTGTGGTTCAATCCGGCGGGTATGGCCAAGGTGAGGGGGATGTGAATCTAGACGGTGTTGTTAATGCTGCGGATCTTGAATCTTTTAGAGCGGTTTATGGCCTGAGTAATACCGACAAAAACTACCTGCTAAGCGCTGATCTCGATGTTGATGGCAAGATCACAAAGCGGGATTACAGCCAACTCTACGCAATTTTCTTACAACAATAATTAAAAAGTTGTCGCTAGGTGAGAATACATAATGGCGGCGCTTTTAAAATTAAAAAAAAGGTTGTCTTCATGACACATACAACACTCGTAGGGAGCCGTCTAAAGCAGGCTTGTTGTCGCTTTATCATAATCTGCATGAGCTTTATACCTGCTGCCCAAGCTAGCGTAACATTGGATGTATTATCGGATGATATACAGGTCGGAGATTACTTTTTAGTAAATGTTATTTTAGAAAATACTGAACATAAATCCATTTCTTCATTTGCATTTGATTATAACGACGCTGCATTGCAGCAACTTGAATTTACTGGGGATGAGTTGACCGAACCGAGATTTTCTCGTATTGAAGAATACGCTACGGTAGATAACTTAGTTATCAGCCCTGAGCGAGTTAATGAGCAAAATACCCTGCTGGCGACACTGAAATTTTATGCCCATAGCACAGGAAAGGTTACATTATCTTTGCTTGGTAACGACGGTGAGTTGTCTGGTGTATTTTTTACTGATCTTACTTATGAATCAATTGACGCCAATGTCAGCTTCGTTGTGAATGACAAAGTTGAATCTTTACCTGATACCGACAACAGCTCCGGCGGATCATTAACTGGCTTGCTGATATTGTGCCTATTTGGTGTACGTATAGTGCGTGCGCGTTATTGACAAAACTAGGCACTGTAACTTAGAAGCAGTGTCTTGCCCCTAGCCTTGATTTCATATTTGTTAATGTCTATTCATTTTAATCAAAGGCGATATCTCGCCAGCATCAAAAGTATGTCCTAAAACTGTCGTCAAGCTAGGTTTACCATTGGCTCTTAAACGACTTGAAAGTTTCCACGGTTTTACTGAATTGGCATAAGGTCCGTTTTTATAAACGTTGTTATAAAGGTTGTTATAAAGGTTTTTTTGCAGGTTCTGCGTTGTCTAATTTACGTCGTACATTAATTGTTCAGGAAGTGTGGCTGTAAATCATTGGTAGATTAGACAGTGGGGAGGCGGCAACACGAACACATTGGTTAATGTTGCCTTTGACCCGTTATTGGGATATTTCTATTACAAATTCGGCTGTGCCAGGGCAACCGTTTGCGGGCGTATAGGTCGCCGTATAAGTCCCTGCTTGGTCTAACTGTAGATTTGATATTTGGATCTGGCGTTCTGAGCTACTAAACCCTTTTGGTCCAGACCAAGACCAAGTGCCACTGTGGGGTTGTGGCCCTAAATCAATCGTATCGCCTACTTTGACCGTTACCGAGGTGACTTTTTGCCAAGTCCCTTCGTTTACCCTTATATAAGGCGTTACAGTCGATGGCGTGCATTCTCCTTCAACAAGCTTTGTTTCAAAAACTGCGCTGCTACTGCATCCTAATGGCGTAGTTAACGTCGCCGTGTATTGTCCTTGCTGTGCTTCACTTGCATCAGCAAATGACAGTTGACGAACTTCTATGGCTTTAAAGTCATTAGGACCAGTCCACTTCCAACGACCCACATCTGGTGACGTTGGGCCAATTTGAAAGGTATCACCGTTTCTATATTCAAGTTCATAGGTCGATTGCCACTTTCCTGCAATGAACATTTTAGGTTCAATTGTTGGCGTGTCACCACAGGCTATATTCACATCAAACTCTAGTTTGGCACGGCACCCAGCGTCGCTCGTGAAGTGAGCGGTATATTGACCAGCGTGTTTTAATTTCGCCGTTGCAATTGCTAAGTAATCCTGTGCTGCATCAATGTAACCCGGTCCTGTCCACTGCCAGTCCCCCGATGTTTGAGAAAGTGGAGTTATATTCAGTTTATCCCCGGTATTTAAATAGATGCTTGTTTGGCTGTCGACCCGGCTTTCTTGGTTTATTTGATACTCAAAACTGAGTTCAGGATCGACTTTACAATCTACAGCCAATTCAGTAGTGATTGCGCTAGTATTGCCATCGCTGTCACTAAAAGTTGCCTGATAATAACCCGCCATCTCAGGCGTAATATTAGACAGTTGAATATGAGCTTGATCGGCGCTGAAATTATTTGGACCATTCCAATGCCATGTGCCCGTTGCAGTCGATTTGGGTTCAAACTCAACGGAATCCCCCGCTTCAATAACAGCGACCGCTTGGTTATTCATCTCAGTAAATTCACCGTCGTCAGTTTTGACAAACTGAGTAAGAGGGTATTGCGGCTTAATGATAAATAGGTTGAGGCTATTCATGTCGATATCTGCCGTAAATTTACCGTCTTGTTGTAGCTCGATTGTCGATGCTAGGCCTTCAATCGCTGTAGATTCTTGCCAAACCCTGTGTTGAACCGTCATACCTGTTTTCAAATTGAGTTGGTCAATAACAAATTCAACTTCGTCTTGAGCGTCGTTTTGGTTGTTGATAACCCATAGGGCCAAACTATCACCTTTTATAAACGCCATCGTGCTTAATGAATCAAGGTTGGTGGTTGACGCAGAAACATACTTACTGTCGACAGCATTGTTTGCAAAATGTTTCATCAGGTAATAAGAGCGCATTCTTCGGCCGTCGGTGCCTTTGTTAAAAAAGATCGGTTTTGCAAAATATTTGTTCGTTTGGATCTCATTATAACCACGAGGCCATAATTCAAAAATGGCTTCGCCTTGCAGGCCCGCGCTATACATCTCGGTTTTTGCCGCATAGGTGCCTAGTGCATAGTTAAAATCAGATTCATATATTGTCTGTCCACCACCGCCATGACCTGATTCTTCGTTATAGGCAAATTTTCCAGCGTCGTTGGCGGCTTGTATAAAATCACCCCAACTTTTTGTTTCCCCTGACCAGTAATTATGTGAACTGTACCCTGCAACATATTGGTTAATGCCCTTTGCTTGGTAGTTACCAATGAGTTTAATGCCATTGCTTAACGACCATGTACCAGCATCGATTATGAGTGGCATGGCAATATTTCTAGCGGTTAAGGCATCCTGCAACGTCTCTATCGCCACTTTTGCACGATCAACGGTAATCACCCCTACATATTCTTTTGATGTTGCTATATAGCTTACTGGCACGCCAGATTGCGACATATATTCAACATAATCGGCGAGAAAAAGGCCATACTTCACAGCGTCAAATGAACGGCTTCCAGTATTTTCTGAATCTAGGTAGGCATAATCGTAAATCCAAGTTGGTAGATTATTCCGATTCCCCTGACTATAGCCGTGGTAATCTGACTCCAGTGTGGCAAAAAACTTTATATTGGGGTTTTCCAATTTTATCAATTGCATTGCTTTGACGGCATTATCGTAAATTGAAAAATCTTTAACGCCCTCAGTCATTTCTTGGTGTTTATCGTAAGCGACTCGCCACGTATCAAATTTTATGTCTTTTGCGACCCAACGAATAACTTCTTGTTGATTGGCGACTTGTCCGAAGTTTCTATGACTGCGCTCCATGTCACCTCCCATCATAGAAATGCTTTGATTGATATTGGTGACATCCACCAAAATCCTTTTGGTTTCGCTTGTGCCGCCATTCTCTGAGCCGCCACCGGTATTAGATCCTCCGGTCTCGGTATTGTTTTGTTCATTTTGTTTTGTTGATGAATCTTCTCCGCCGCAGGATATTAAAAATAATATCAAAAGCATCCCTGTTAGTTTTTGTAATAGGTTCATGTAGTAGCCTTTTTTGTTTTTGTTTTTGTTTTTGTTTTTGTTTTTGTTTTTGTTTTTTTATTCAGTGCAGGCGATATGAAGTGCACTTGTTTTGAGTTCGATTTTGGACAATTAGTAAACAAACTTGCGACGTCGAAACCATAAAAAAATGGCAGATATATGATAATTATCGTGATTAAAATTAAGGCATTTAGGATTAGTGGGCGCTCATTAGACTCCGCGCTAGATTAACGCGAAGCAAGCGGTGAAACTTAGGTGATATTGGAAATGGCATAAACTCGGAATAAAAGACTAAGTGGTCCTATATTCCGAGTTGTATGTCTAATCGTTAAAGAAATTTATGTGGTTAAAGTTCATTAACGAGCGTTTGTAAGTACTGTTTAAATGGTGCCTCATGAGCCGAAATATCACCAAAAGCGTCTTCAAATGTGGCTCTTAATGAAGGGCCAGACGACTTTGAATTTTTCGACGAAATTTCAGTTAAATACGCGGCGAGTTGGTTAGGATAATATTGATATAAATAACGGATTAAAAACGGATAATAGGTTTCCAATTGAGATTTTTCCAACCAAGGTAAACTTGAGCCAGTGTACGACACGATTTTGTGAACATTTGGCGCATCTTCTCGGCTCAAAATAGTTTCGATTTTTTTCACCTGTTGTCGATTGTAGTTATTGGTATGTGGACCATATTCTTGGTTTCCCTTGCCGAACTGGAAACTGCTATATAAGCCTCGATAAGCCCATGTAGGTTTACCTTTAACCCGTTTCTCTAACCCAGTGATAAAGCCTGCTAATCGGGTTGCGTTGCGCGCTATCGCTGTACCAGGAAAGGCTTTACCATTTTTATTGATAACCATAATGGCGATTTTGTTTCTCGCCCACTTAGATTTTTGCATAAACAGTCGCTGTTGCTCTGGTGATTCAAAATAAACTGCCGTCATTTTTTCCTCTAGTTTTGCTGGAGCCATATCAATTGCAATGCTAAAACCAAGCAAAGATTCATAGCTGTTTTCCAGTATTTTGGAGGCGTTTTTAGCGAATTTTTTAGATTTACCAACAGCAACAAGTGTCCAGTGTGGTGATTCTACAATTTTTATTTCAGAGCCATAACTTTGGCTCATTTTATCTCGTACTTTCTCTGCCAGTGGCGCTGATGGTAAACCATTTGATAAAAGTTGTGGTACAAATTGCGAACTATTGTGGCGCAGATATAGCTTTTCATAACGAGTTTGATAGTCAGCCGTTTTTTCTTTATCTAACGCCAAACCTGCAACATCAGATAACGGTAAAATAAGCTCTTTTGAATGTTTACCAAATTTCTTTTCTTTAAGTTGAATTAAGTCGATATAGACCTTTTCTGCGTCTTTATCTTTGCTAAGTTGTTTGAGGACAAAAGCGTAGTTTTCAGCAGCAGCAATGCGGCTAGGACTTTGCTCGTTGTACAGTTCCTTGCTTAGTTCATACACTTTTTTGCCGTGCGGTAAGCTAGCTTGAAGATCGCCAGCTTTGGCAAAATTAGAAAAGTTAGTAAAAGCTTGTTGGAAATCTTGTTTAACATCGGCAGCAGAAAAACCGCTGAAACCTAACAAAAGGCTGATGGTCAGTGCTTTATAAAGTGGTGATTTTGTTTTTGAAATAGTCATTTCTAACTCTTTATTAAGAATGAGCTAGCTTGTTAATATTTAACTTAACAGCGGTTAAGTTTTTGTAACTTGTTGGTACCTTTCGTCATTTTATTAAGGAACCTAAGAAGAGGTTATTTGATCATAGATCCTTAGTGAAAGGTGTATAGCGTATTAACAAACACAGTCTCGATTAAACAAAAAAAAGGCAAGCATTAAATGCTTGCCTTATTATTATTGCTTACTGGAAGCGGTAACTCATACCAAGTGTAAATATACGGTCACTGTAGCTCGAACGGTCCGTAAGTTGCGGATCGATGCGGTAGCTGTGCGAAACAGTCTTAAGTATATTGTTGATATTAAATTGAACCTTAAGATTTTTTGTAATCTTATAAGATGACGAGAAGTCAGCACGGACAACGTCGTCGAAGTACTTAGGCCAATTTAATTCACCGGCATTGTAATATTCGCTACGATAGTTACCCGCTAAACGCATATTTAATGGGCCTTTGTCGTAAAATATTGATATGTTTCCTGAGTGCTCCGACATGTTTGAAATCGGTAGCAGAACCGTATGGTCTAATAACTCAAATCCATTTGGAAGTGGGCCATCGTCACCTAGTGCAGCTAGCTGGTCAAAAATATCACGTTGACCGACAAAGTCAGTTGGAATTTCTTGGCCAACAAGGTTGACTGGAATGCCCTGCATGGTCGATAAATCAAGCTCTTCTTCAGTTGCAGAGTCGATAAATGTCGGCGCTGGACGAGTTCCTTCAGTATATGTGTAGTTTAAAGAGAAGCCTAAACCACTCCACGCACCTGGTAAAAAGTCTAACCACTGAGTATAACCTAACTCGATACCTTTACGTGTTGTACCTTCACCATTAAACGCACTGCGTATACGCCATAATTCAAAACCAGGTTGTGTTGATAAGTCTTCACCTAACAAGTAGCCGCCATTACCATCTTGGCCAATAACTTCACTTCCTGGTGTTGCAGGAACCGCTAAAATACCACGTTTTGTAACTAAGTCAGCTTGTACGTTGCGATAGAAGAACGCTAAGCTCGCCATGTTGCCTTTGCCCCAATAACGCTCAAAGCTTAAATCTACATTATCAGACGTTTGTGCTGTTAGTTCGATATTACCAATGTTAGTGCTACCAGAACGGATACCTGGACAACTGTCAACGGTACCGTTGTAGTTGTTTTGTATTGCATATTGCTGCGCAATTTGAAGCTCTTGTTCAGCTTGAGTTAGATTCGGGTTTGGAACACCATAGTTATAAACACCAAACGGGTCTTGTGGGTCAAAAACCGCACAACCTTGGAAGTTGTTTAACTGTGCTACTGGTAATAGTTTTCCTAATGCAGGTCTAACCATCGTTCTCGCGGCGGCTAAGCGCACTAAACCATAATCTTCATGTGCGAAGGCGATATTCATGCTAGGTAGATAGTTGTCGTAGGTATTTTCCAACTCTACTTTTGCTGGATTACCTTCGGCATCAAGGGCATTGTAAGTTTCAGAACTTACCTTTGTTCTTACTGCACGTACACCGATATTACCGCGGAATGTGACTGAGCTAGATACATCACCGTTGAAATTACCCATTACGTATAACGCAGTGGTGTCTTCTGTCATCGTATAGTTTTCACCTGGGCTTTCTTCGTAACCTTTGTCGTTAAAGCCAGAAATTTCATTCCATAAACTACGATTATCACGATACATGTCTAGGTCGAAAACGGTCCAAGTTGGCACATTACCGGCTTCACTATAAAAACCGTCATGTGTTCCGTTAATGCCAGGATAACGTTCTGCTAATTCAACCGCAGAGATTGGCTCTTCACACGCATCATGAATTGTTTCATCATAACTGTTCGCATGTGGTCCATCTGCGTTGTAAGCCCAACGTGGGTTACAAACGAAGCGGAAACGACTTGCGTTTTCCATTACGTCACGGGCAAAACGGCCACCAAATTCAATTGACTCAAGTACGCCATAGTCAACAAAATAGTCAAAATCGATTTTTGCAGCAGATGTGGTAGGTTCACGTATCCAGCCATCATCACGGTAGTTAGTAACACGCCATGAGCGTAAGTCATTCGGATCCATACCATTTGCTAAAGAAATACCAACCGTTCTAGGGTCCGTTAAATCAACACTCAAGTCTGTACCAGTTTGACGAATAGCGGTTGCCATGTCGGTACCTATTAAGCTTGGGTCATCAACGCGTAAACGGTGATCATTTTGAGTGGTAGGGTTACCATAATAACCATTGTAACCAACGGCGATGTAATGACGTTCGTGATCTGACTTCGAGTGTGCAACTTCAGCTTGGATACCTAACGTATCAAAATCCCATTTACCTTTTAAAGCAATTGTAGTTTGAGTCGTGCTGTTGTGGTTCGCTTGGGCTGTACTTCGGTTTAAATTACCAATTGAGCTGTCAAATGCGGTTACTGGATAAACGGTGTCGATAACTCGGCCCATATTATCTGTACGGGTTACTTCGGTGCCGGTTTGAACATTGCTGAACGCATATAAGGTGCCGTCTTCGCCAAGTTCTTCCGCTGGTAATATCCAGTTTGTTTGAGAAGTAATTTGGAATACGTCTGATGTACCGTGGCTCAATGTATCGTTGTGAACGATATCTAATGTATAAGATGAGCTATCGTTTGGTGCCCATTGAAACGTCGCTGCAATCGCATTTTTTCTATTTTGATTATTACGGTCAATCAGTACATAGCTGTTAGGGCGGTATACTGTCGCGTCATCCTCACCACATAGAGCTTGTTGGTTGGTTGTTAAACCATTGTTGTCAGTGCTGTACATTGGGCAATTGTTTCCCCAACTGGCAAGCCCAACAACATCACCACCACTGTGGTTGTCATTATGCGTTAAATTAATAAGCATACCAAAGTCACCGAAACTAGTGTCGCGCCAGCTATGTGTTCCGATAATATTTATATTTGGATAAACTTCGTCAACTTCATCACCATATTTGGCTTTAGCATTAACGTTTAAAAAGCTATTTTTAACGCTAAGTGGGCGCTTCGTTTTTAAGTTGATTGTCGCACCCAACGAACCTTCTGTTAACGCGGCTGTTGGTGATTTGATTACTTCTAATGAGTCAATAAGTTCAGATGGAAAATCAGCAAGGTTAACGTCTCGAGAAGGGTCTGTACCTTCACCACCGGCGACACTTCGGCCGTTAAGTTCGATGCGGTTTTGGCTTACACCACGTACCTGGAAAGCACCTGCACTACCATTTTCGCCAAACAGGACCTGAACACCCGTTACACGTTGTAAAGATTCAACAACGTTTTCATCGGGGAAGTTACCTACGTCTTCGGCGCTGATAACATCAATTACACTGTTTGCACTTCGTTTTAATTCGCTTGCTCTTAATAAGCTCGATCTAAGTCCTGTGACTTCGATGACCTCAATTTCGTCCTCAAGTTTTTTGGCTTTTTTCGACTTTTTAGCAACTTCAACTTCAGCTTCTGCGTCTTGTTGTTCAGCTGCTTGACCATAGGCTGGATAAATCGCTGCCAGAACCGAAACGGCCACTATCGTTGGTAAAGTTTTCCAAGGCTTTTTCATTGTTGACTCCGTTGTTATTTTGCTCACTAGTATTTTTATTTAATTGGCTAATGTCGCAATTTATTATTTTGGATTAACTGAAAGTGCAACGCAGTAATTTGTAACGTCACTCTTGTCGTTCTATATATAAACAAATCAAAATTAAAAACCCGTAAATAATTCATCAAAAAGCTTTGTTATTTACATAATGCATTAAAGTTGTTTTATATCAGCGTATAACACGGTGTCGATTAACCACTTGAATTATATCGACAGCGGTATAGAACGGTACAGTTTTAATTAGGTATATATACAAAGGCCACCTACACTCGGTGTAAATGGCCTTTAATGTTTGTTGCTTTAATTGTTGGCATTAAGTTTAAGTGTATTCACTTTCATCTTAATCAACGAACCACTAACCGTCTGTGCTAGGCGCTAGTGGAATAGTAAAGCGAATGTAATTGTTGGCGTTAATTGTCGCTTGAATGATGTTTTTATCATCATTAACTGAAATGTTACTAGGTGTTTTATTGTTACCACCTGTACCGTATGTTTGAACTGTAAATACATCATCAGTTGCCGCAATATCAGTCACGGTCGTTGTTTCGCCGTCTTGTAAACGAACAGCTACATGTACAGGCTCTGTACCACCATTTGTGAACATTACATATAAAGTGTCACCTTCTCTAAAGCTCACACCTCTAATGTCTTGACTATAAACTTCCGATTTAACAACGTTACCAAGTGTGCCTAACGCAAAGTGATTCATTGCGTGATATTTTGCGTCTGTATTGCCGCCATTAAACCAGGCGAAGATTGCAGCGTGACGTTCAAATACGATACGTTCTGCACCAGCGTTAATTGCCGCCATTAGGCTACCGATACCAGATACCAATTTATCATTGGCATTAGAGCCACCATTAATCCATTTAGATGATTCAGTAAACCATAATGGTGCGCTGTCGTTTGTAGCTGCTGCAGACATAGCATCCCACTCAGCTCTTTGCTCTCTAGACGTTAAGGTATCTTCGTCGTCAAAGTTGGCTGCGGCAACATCTAACTCAGCAGCAAGCGCTGTGTATACTTCATCTGCGTCAGTAATATAACCTGATTCAGGTCCAACGCGTTTAAGCGTACCGTCATCATCACTCGACATTGCAGTCCATAACGCTTGATAATCTGACGCACTTACGTCGTCCTGACTAAACGGCGCTAAATAGTCAACTTTTGCACCGGCTGTTTCTAAATCGGTTAACAGAGTGTCTAAGTAAGTTGCGTAGTCATTTAAGTCCAGGCCATAAATGTTGTCAGGGCAAGTCTCACCACATTTAGCGATTGCAGAATATTTTGCGTCGCCTTCAAGTGACGTATTTATTTCAGACCAAGCGCCTGTTTTTTGAGATACAACAGCCATAATGCTCATGCCTTGTTCTTTGGCATAAACGGCAACTTCTTTGATTTGCTCATAAACAGGGTCAGTTAAAGGAAGCGTTGCGTGTACTGGGATACGTACTAAGTCCATACGCATGTTATTAACCATATGTGTAACTAATTTTACGCCGTGACCAGTTGAATACATTTGACCAACAACGCCGTCAATTGAACTACCAAATTTGACTTGTTGACCTGTCTGCATTGGGAATACGTCAGCTACGATATCTACACCGTCAATAACTGGGATAACGCGAACGATTTTTTCCACTTCGTCGGCATCATTGCCTGCCGCATCGGTAACACTATAAGTTAAGGTATAAACACCAACTACATTCGTATCTACTGTACCAGTTGTTACAATTGCGCTTGTAATCGCAGATGCTTCATCAACATTGTCTGTCGCGGTCACACCTGAGTCTGTATATGTCGTACCTTGATGAATTGTAATGTCTGTTTCTTCAACCGCAATTACAGGAGCGATATCGTCTGGAACAGCTTCTTCAACAGTAACCGTTCTAACAACTTCAGCCGCAACATTGCCTGCTGCGTCAGTTACGTTGTAAGTCACTGTGTAAACGCCGATAGTACTTGTATCCACGTTATTTACAACAGTAATTGCTGAGCTTAGGTCGCCGTCAACATTGTCTGTAGCGGTCGCGCCTTCATCTGTATAATTGGTATCCTGACCTATTGTCATGTCAGTGCCAGTGATGGTAATAATTGGCAAGACTGTATCTGGAACGGTTACGGTTCTGACTGCAACGCCTTCGTTACCGACAGAATCGCTAACGGTATACGTTACGGTGTAAACACCTACAACTGATGTATCAACTGTACTTACAGAGGTGATAGCGCTTGTAACGTCGCCGTCAACATTGTCGACTGCAGTTGCGCCCGCGTCTGTATATGTATCAAAAATGGTAACTTCAATTTCGTCACCACCAATAATTGAAATTTCCGGTGCTGAATAATCGATTGCACCTTCTGGTTGAAACACTTTAGTCTCATCATCTGAACCACACCCTGTAAGTGGTATCGTGATAAAACAACTTATTGCGAGAAGTTTGAATTTGTTCATCATACAATATCCTATATTTTATTATTGTTATCGAAGCATGAATAAAAACAAGCTCATCTGATAAAACCGTAAAAATAATCTATAAAAATTGGATATTGATGTATTTTTACTGATAAAAAGTTTGTGTGTGGGCTCAAATTTTAATCGCAGGGAAACAAAAGGCAAAACCAAGGTTTAGTATTTTACGCAAATTTACGCTGTTCGATAATCATTAAAAACTCCAATTAAAAGAAAGTTCTAGCCGTTTTCTACGCATGCCTAATCTATCAAAATACAAAGCTTGAAGACATTTATGTTTAAAAACCACTAGAAACTTTCAATTAAATTTTTTATTAATGCGATTTTGTATTTAACCATTTCACAATAATAGTCGCACCTGGTGCAACAGGAACCGATAGGCTTGTACCGATGTTTGGCATATCCCTAATATGTGAAAGACTTACCGCATTTGGTGATGCCTTAGTATTGTCGTCAATAATTTTACTTGTATTAGATTGTAAAGCCCAGATTTCTGCGGTTACACCAGCTTTAACATCAACCCCATTTATATTTATTTGTGCCGTCGTTGTTTTTGTATCAGAGGTATTTGTTAACACTACAGCAAAGTTATTTCTAATTTTGTTGATGCTAGCAGAGGCTAAAAAAGCAGGAAAAGAACGTTGTTCATAGTGATTCGGCTTACCTTTAACCGACACTTCAACAAAATTGTCGAACATATGTTTGGAAAATACTTCGATTGGCAGAGCGTGAGGACGAATAATACCGTCGTCAGTGACCATTGGCGTATCATTATTTAAAAATAAAGAATGTCCCAACATGGCGGCAACGTCATTACTATGGTTATTAATAACCGTATGCATTATTGCGATTTGGTTAATGTGGTTTTTTGTGTCGTATTCGGTTAGCCAAATTTTCTGATCCTCTATAGATAACGCGGGGTTAGGGTACTTTTTATACCAAGACATCATTTCATCAATTTTGTGGCTGATATCAATACCGGATAATAAAGAAGGCATAAACTTTTGATGACCACCTCTTTTTAACATATTTGGGTAGTAGTGTTTGGTTAGCCCATCAAAAGGCAAGTTTGCTTTCGCCATTTGCGCGACAAATGATTCTTTTTCAAAACAAGATAGGATCTGAATTGTTGGGTCGACGTCTTTCATCTTTTGATAGTAATCAATAAAACCGGGTTGTCTGCCAGAAAGGTAATCTAAAACAACATATTGATCTGCGTCGGGGATACGTCCTTGTTGGCCATTACCAAAGGTGATCTTTCCAGAACTCGGTTCCAATACAAAATGTGTATCGGACGCTGTTGACTGCGTGAAATTATCCACACGTTGCCATTTATATCCATTGATTGTCAGCACAAAAGGCTGATCTGGATTAGATAAACTTACAGGGGCAAATTTTACAAAAAGGTTTTGATTAGGTTTGCCATTTGTTTTAATTTTTGGCCCCTTCCAAGTGGATTCTGCAGCGGCCCTTTGTTGCTTAAAGTACTTAGTCCCACCATAAATATAGCGGTTGGCATCACCAAAAGGCAACATGCCATTGGTGCCTGACGCAGTATCTTTTTGCACATTGGCTGCGCCGCGTTTAGCGTCCAATTCGTATGGATAAGACCCCCAGTTTAATTCCCAGTTCCCGTACACTTCGTTGCCTATTTCCCAATATTTTATGCCATAGGGCTTAGGGTGACCATTTTTAGCACGTTCAGCAGCCCAATCTTTGCCACCATTTGGATTGGCACCAACTTCGGCATTCATGTATTCCACCCAGTCCGCTGCGTCTTGTGGGGTTTCGTATCCCCAGGCGACCATGATCACGCCATGTTTAAATGGGGTTTTTTCTAACATTCGACCAAATTCATCAGAGCCAAATTCATTGGTTCGACTTCCTCGGTTATTGCCACTGACATTATCTATTCGGTCTTTTAAAGGCCCTATGGCTCGTTTCCATTTATATAGATTTGCTTCTGAACCGCCTGGAAAACGATAAGATTGAATACCGAGTTTCTCGATCGCTTCCATTTCAATTGGATCATATTCGCCTTGGGCTGTTAATAATCCTTGGCCCCCTTTAGGGTAAATATTGTTTCCGCCATAATACAAAGGGTTTTGACTACCAATGACTTTAGATAAGTCGACATCAACGATTACCTTGTCGTTAGCCATGCTTAAAGTTGGTAAAATTGTGGCCAATACCGCCACCGAAATAAATTTTTTGCAAGAGTACATCATTAATTACCTCCGACTTATTTGAGGTATTAATAACATGTAATCTCCCTGAATTCCGTAAATAAATTAGACACAGCGTGATCCCACAAACGTGATCAAAACGCGTCTATATTCAGCGAACTAAATGGATAAACGTAAGTTTTTGTAACTATTTTTGCGGTTTTTCTTAATAGGCTTTGTTTATATGTCACCAAGTTAAAAAAATAAATAAGACTATGAACAACGTAAAATTATCGAAATTGACGACTGGTGTTTTCTTGTTATTTACGGTCAATATCGCCTGCGCTAAAAGCCCTGAGTGGTTGGACCCTGAAGTTTTTCAGGTAAACAAGGAACCTGTACGGTCGAGTTTTTATGCTTATACAGATAAAAACGACATTAATCTAACGACTCCTTATCAGGCTGATAACTATCAGTTGTTAAATGGCCAATGGAAATTTAACTGGGTTAATCTTCGTGATGAGCGTCCAAAAGATTTCTATCAAGTGGACTTTGATGACTCGGGTTGGATTGACTTCCCAGTGCCGGCTAACTGGCAAATGAACTCTGAGAATAAACGATTTGGCATTGCCAATTACTTAAATCATCCGTGTACGGTTCCTAAGGTGACACCACCTGCGACACCTGATGCTTCTACGCCAGTAGGTTCTTATCGTAAAGAATTTACCATTCCTGCTTCGTGGGGCGATCGTCAACAGTATATCCATTTAGCTGGGGTTAACTCTGCTTATTATATCTGGGTTAACGGTAAAAAAGTCGGTTACGCTGAAGATACAAAAACGGGTTCTGACTTCGATATTACTCCTTATACAAAAGTCGGTAAAAATACCGTTGCTCTAGAAGTGCACCGTTTTTCTGACGCGACATATTTTGAATGCCAAGACATGTGGCGTGTAAGCGGGATTGAGCGCGACGTGTTCGTATATTCGACACCTAAAACCCATATTAAAGATTATTTTGTTGATTCGACATTGACCGACGACTACAAACACGGTGTCTTTAATTTCAGTGCAAAAATTAAAAATAACGCCACATCTGCAAAATCGGCTTATAAAGTAAAAGTTGAATTGTTAGACGATGATAACGATAGTGTTATTAAGAAAGTACTTGATGTAAACCCAATTGCGGCAAATCAAACTTCAGAAGTAACCTTCTCTAAAGTTGTTAAGAAAGCAAAGCAATGGAGTGCAGAACTTCCAAATCTATATACGCTAAACTTAACGTTACTTGATGACAAAGGAATGGAAATCGAGTTTGTAGAAGCACGCGTTGGTTTTAGACGCAGTGAATTAAAAAATGGCACTATCTTAGTAAATGGTAAGCCAATTAAATTTAAAGGTGTCAATCGTCACGAACACGATCCGGTTAGTGGTCATGTTATTTCTCGTGAGTCGATGCGTAAAGACATTGAAATGATGAAACGTGCAAACGTTAACGCGATTCGTAATTCTCATTATCCAAGTGACCCATATTTGTATCACCTTGCTGATGAATATGGCATGTATATCTTAGATGAAGCAAACATTGAGTCTCACGGGCTAGGGGCGTCTAACCAGGCGACTTACAATCCTAAAAAACACATCGTAAATAAACCAGAATGGACGGGCGCTTACCTTTATCGTGTTGAAAACATGTATGAACGCAGCAAAAACCACGCGTCTGTAGTGATGTTTTCTACTGGTAATGAAACTGGCGATGGCCGAAACATTGAAGCTGGATACGATTGGTTAAAATCTAAAGGCACAAGACCTGTTATTGTTGAACAAGCGCAACAACGTCGTCATACCGATGCTTATGGCCAAATGTATGCAAGCGTTCCGCGTGTTGAATACTACATTAAAAATACGGTAACAACTGACCAACGCCCTCTGATCCTAATTGAGTATGAACATTTGATGGGGAACTCTGGCGGTAACCTTAAAGAATATTGGGACCTGTTTTATTCTCATGATTCGTTACAAGGTGGATTTATTTGGGATTGGGTTGACCAAACTTGGGCATTAAAAGACGAAAAAGGGCAAGCGTTCTGGGGTTACGGTGGTGACATTGAACCTGAAGGAACTCGCAATGATGCCAGCTTCTCTGCTAACGGCATGGTTTACGCTGATCGCACGCCATACCCTTATTATTTTGAAGTTAAAAAAGTATACCAAAACATCGATATCGATTGGCACGATATGGAAGATGAAGAAATAAAAGTCTTCAATAAAAACTATTTCCGTGATTTGTCGAACCGTACTTTACGCTGGCAGCTATTAGAAAACGGAGTTGTTGTCGCTCAAGACGATGGCTTTGATCTAGACGCTAAACCGTTCAAATCTGAAAAAGTCGACCTTGATTTTGATTATGATCTGAAAAAAGGTGCTGAGTACTTTGTTAATTTAGAAATTGTTAATACGAAACCAGAAGGCATTTTACCAGCTGGAACGTTATTAGCGTCAGAGCAATTAGCATTTGCTAAAACGCCAAAAATTACGCCTAAATTAGACGTCACTAATGACGCTCTTAAAGTCAGTGTGAACGAAAAAGTACTCACCGTAACCGGTGACACGTTTGCTGTATCATTTGATAAAAATAATGGCAGCATCAGTTCACTTATTTACCATGGCAAAGAACAGTTTTTACAAAGCTCGACTCCGGACTTCTGGCGTGCGCCTACAGACAACGACTTTGGTGATGGGATGCCGAAAGAAAGTCTTGTATGGCACAAAGCTGCTGAAGGGATCTTCAACAACAGCTTTACTTATAAAATGTCAGGACAAGATGTCATCGTTGAGTTAGAACAATCAATTCCAGCGGTCGAGTCTCGTCAAAAGGTCACATACACTGTGTCACCTTCAGGTGAAATTCAGGTAAATAACTGGTTTTATGCAGCTGAGCATAAAAAACACCCAGAGATGCCTCGTCTTGGTATGAAGTTCACATTTGATAAATCGATGGACAAAGTTCAGTGGTACGGCCGTGGTCCGATAGAAAACTATTGGGATAGAAAAGAAGCAGCTTACGTTGGTTTGTATGAAGCAACAGTTGATGAGCTATTCACACCATATGTTCGTCCGCAGGAAAGTGGTCATAGAACAGACGTGCGTCATGTCGCTTTATTTAATGACAAAGGTGAAGGGGTTGAGTTTGTATCCGACTATACGATGGGCTTTAATGCGTCGCATTATGACATCAGTGAGTTTTGGTATAAAAAAATGAAGCCACTACGTCAACATCCAAGTGATTTAGTAAAATCGGATTACGTATTTGTTAATATCGATCACCGTCAACGCGGTGTGGGTGGCACCGATTCGTGGCGCTCTACGCCATTGTTTGACTACCAAATACTGTGGGGCGACTACCAATACTCGTTCAGGATCAGACCGATTACCAAATAATAATCGTTTCTAAAGTGCGCTTAAAGCGCACTTTATTTCTAGATTAATTGATTAAGAATAGTTGTAAAAGCAACAAGAATTGAGGAAACAAACAAATGGATAGACGACAGTTAATTAAATATATGGGCTATGGCGCCGGATCATTATTGGCAGCGCCCTTGTTTTCTTGCTCATCTAATGTAAATCCAACGTCAACTCCGGGTTATTTAAACGGGTTTAGCAACACCTTTAGCAACGATCCTAAGCAAGCGAATTTAGAATGGTTTAAAGCCGCTAAATTTGGCATGTTTATTCATTACGGATTGTATTCTTTATTAGGTCGCGGTGAGTGGGTTCAAATTAAAGAGAAAATTCCAGTACTTGAATACCAAAAATTGAAAGACCGTTTTACCGCTGAGAAATTTGACGCCGATTTCATTACTGACTTGGCGTTGCAGGCGGAAATGAAATATATCAATATCACAACGCGTCATCACGATAGTTTCTGCTTATGGAATACGAAAACGACTGACTTTAACAGCGTTAACTCTCCAGCTAGACGCGATTTAGTTGAAGAACTAGCAACAGCTTGTGATAAAAAAGGTCTTGGATTGAGTTTGTATTTTTCCCATGGCCGTGACTGGCGTCACCCTCATGCGGCAAATAATGATAAATGGGGTGGGCATGCTCGTCCACTTTATGACCCGCAGGAGCAATACTATAAATATGGTAAAGAGCATGACCTCAATATTTACATTGAATACATGCACGAACAACTTCGCGAGTTATTAACAAATTACGGCACAATTGCAAACATTTGGTTAGACGGTCACGCGGTTCCAAAAAGCGGTCAAACTGAACTGTTTAGAATGGAAGAAACCTATGACTTAATCCGTAAGTTGCAGCCACAAACGCTGATTTCATACAAAACGGGTTACTTAGGAACAGAAGATTTTTATGCGCCGGAAATTCATTGGTTGCAAAACCGTCCAGAAGTCACAAAACAAATGTTGGAATCTGGCAAGCATATTGAAATTTGTGCCCATATTGCAGGCTGGGGATACACCAAAAAACACGATGGTAAACACCCAGGCGTTAACGCGATTTTAGATAAACTAAAAGTAGCCAAAGAACACAATAATGGTAACTTATTGTTAAACCTTGCACCTCGTCCAAATGGCGAATTTGATAAACAAGATATCGCTTCACTACAACAAGTGGGTGAGTATATTCGTAAACACGGTTTTTAACCTTTCCCAACCTTTTAAAGGCAAAGTTGTAAATACTTTGCCTTTTTTTTTGAAATTTTTTTAATCATTTAATATTCTGATTTTAAACAAGAAAAGACTTGGATGCCGCGCAAGAAGACAAAACAAAATGAAAAAACCGTAAAAAAAATTAAATTATTTTTACGGTTTTTTTATGGTGCGTATGTTATCAATTTAGCAGTGCTAAAAATTGGCAACTAGATAAGCTAGAAATCAGTTTTTTGAATGCGCAACAGGGTAAGTCCGAAAAAATAATAAAATTCAATGATAAAAAGTAGCCTAAATTTACGGCTTTTGATATCGGACTTTGTTTTTAATAGTACCTAACGGGTAACTCCAAACGCTATTTCATTAGGTTTGGAAACTTGGGGGAGTGTCTGTTTTGACGAGAAGCAGCAGTAGAGAAAGTGGTTGGACAAAACTAACCAGCGTATTTATCGAGAACAACCTGTTTCTGCGCAATTATCTAAAACGATTTTTGCACAGTGAACAAGATATTGAGGATGTTGTTCAAGAGGTGTATATCAAAGCAGCTAAAGCGGAAAGTGAACGCACAGAAGAGCTGGAACACCCAAAAGCGTTTTTATTTACTATTGCTAAGAACTTAGCGATTAATGAGTTAAACCATAAGTCGCATAAACGGACAAGTTATATACAAGATTGCATGGATCACATTAATGAAGATGAAGCACATAGTGCGGAGGCTGAAAATGTCGCCATGGAGTCATTAGGAATTCATTGTGAAGCAATATCAAATTTACCTGAAAAGGGGCGGTTGGTGTATTTATTAAAAAGGGTGCATGGCTTGAAGCACCAAGAAATCGCTGATCGATTGCAGATTTCACTCAGCAGTGTTGAAAAACATTTGAGTATGGCATTGGTTTATTGCAGTGAGTATATTAGAAAACAGGACGTCGATACTCCGATTAGAGATCGAAAAAGTCCATTAAAGCAAGTTCGAGGAAATGAATAATGGTTAAGAAAATCGTTGAATTTCCTGATCAAAATGTGATTGAGCAGGAAGCCGCCGAATGGTTGGTCGCGTTGGATCGCGATGAAAAACCAAGCGCAAAATTGTTGGCTGACTTAACTGACTGGATGGCGCGTAGTAAAGCACACCGCGGCACGTTAATTAAGCTAAATCAATTTATGTCTGATACGTCGCTAACTGATCTAATGGTTCCATTGGAGCATACGGCGCACCAGACAGCGTCTAGTCCTGTGGTAGAAAAAACTTCTTGGTTTGACAAGTTGTTTGCTTGGCCTGTAATGGGTGGCGCATTGGCGAGTTTTGTTGGGGTCATGATGATAGTCTTTATGACAACTCAAACCCCAACTGAGCAGCACCCATATGCAGACACTAATGGCACTTTTATATCTGCTTTAGGTCAACAGCGTAACTTTACCTTGGCCGACGGTTCGGTTATTACGTTAAATTCTAATAGTAAAGTTAATGTCAGCTTTGATGAAAGCACGCGAGATATCCAGTTGGTACGTGGTCAAGCACACTTTGATGTTGCTCATGACAAGCAGATCCCGTTTCGAGTATACGGTGCTCAAGGTCGTGTTGAAGCGGTTGGTACAGCATTTACTGTAAAAGTAAAAGAACAATCGTTAGACGTTTTAGTCACCGAAGGTACAGTCGCAGTTGCTTCAACAGGTAACCCACAATCGTCAGATTTGATTGAAAATATTGAACCAAATTTGGTTGAACTGGGATTATTAACAGCCGGTAAACGAGTTGTAGTAAATACAGTTGCAGAGATTGCTCAGTCATTAAGCGCTGTTAAAGACGCACTTAATGTTGATATTGCCGACATGTCTCGTATGCAAGCATGGCGCGACGGTATGTTAGTCTTTTCTGGTGAAACGCTTGAATATGCCGTCGATGAAATCCGCAACCTAACCGGTTATAAGATTAAGATCGTGGACAGTGAATTAAAATCAATCAAAGTTGCTGGTAGTTTCCAAACTGACGATATTGATTCTATTTTCGCTTCATTGGAGTCTAACTTCCCAATCAGGGTTGCAAAAGTTGGATATCAACAAATAGAGATCATGGCGGCCGACTAATACGCCATTACCGAAGAATGGAAGTCACCCTAATATTTATGTTAGTAGTGACTTCTTTTTTTTTGGCTTTTGGGATATTGTGTGCAACTGCTTTGATCAATGTGTAGTTCAGATTTATTTTGACTTTTTCAATTCAAACCCAAGCTATTTTTCTAGTCTGTGCTGTTCTTTACAGCCAAGTAAGCGTTGCTGAAGACGTTCAACCTAAATCATCTATTAATATTCCCGCTTCAAATTTAGTCGATGCCTTAAATAGCTTTGCGAAACAAACGAATCGCGCATTAATTTATCCTTATCATTTAGCAAGCTCACTTTACGTCGACGGCCTCCAGGGCGAATTCAGTGCATCACAAGCATTACAGCAATTACTGAAAGACACCCCTCTAAAAGGAACCGTGCGGCCTAGTGGTGTCATCCAGATCACTAAGATTCAACCTGTAGTCGTTGAAGAAAAAGCGCCAGTGGTAGTCAAAGGTGAAGTTGAGATTTCACCTGTAGTTGAGGAAATCGAAGTTATCGTCGTTGAAGGTAAAATGTTCGCGATGGACAAGTCGGCCAATTTTAAACGGTTTTCTGATTCTCAAACAGAGCAAATTAGCCAGTCTCAGATTAATCAAATCGCCAAAAGCAATGCCGCAGACGTCGTGCGAAATGTGCCCAGCATATCAACCGATAAAATTTACGGTGGGGGAACCCATGTTTCTGTACGGGGGTTTGGAGCAGAATTTAATAACGTCCTTTATAATGGTCGTGTTATCGCGACGGAAAATCAAGGACGTGAGTTTAGTTTTGATGTGCTTTCCTCAGATGTTATCGAACGGGTCAATGTATATAAATCTCCGTCAACCGACTTAATAGCCGGAAGTATTGGCGCCACGATTAACTTAGTCAGTCCCATGCCCGGTTCTCACTTAGGAACGTATTCTAAGTCAGCGGTAAAACTAGGTTACAGTGAACTTTCCGGTGAGTACTTTCCTGAAATATCCCAGTTATTTAGTTATAACAATGGTGACTACGGTGCGCTAATCTCCATTCAATACCACGAAAAAGATTATCGGTTAGAGTCGGTCAACACAGACGGTTGGATCCCTGTCGATTTGTCTTACTTAGAAGGGCAGAATGATGACTATTCTCGTGTTTACGTGCCGAGGAATTATGATTTTCGTATAGATGAAGGTAAGGAGTCGCGTATTGGAGGAAATATCGTTTTACAGGCGAGCATTACCGATAAAACCCTTTTGACGGCAGACTTATTGTATTCAAAATATGAAGTCGATTCTCATATAAAGTCTTCAGGTAATTGGACTCATGTAAATCCAATTGGTGTTGAGTCAACGTTAGGCGAGTCGTTTCAAAGTGTTCAAGTAGATAATCACAATACGTTGCTAGGTTATCGATATAGAGAAGATGGGGACTTTGCAACCGACTTTGTTGAGCTCAACCGAAACCGACCAACCTCTACTATCCAAATGGGGTTGAACCTTCAACATTTGTTGTCCGATGCGATAGAGTTAACGTTAGATACATCTTACTCAGCTGCCGAAAATAATAATGGTGGTAAACAGCAATTTATTATCGCCGGTGTGCCATTTGCGAATCCGGTTTATCAATTTATCCCCGGTGCTAATTATGCCGAGCTAAGTTATGACCGTGAATTTGGTATCGAAGATATTCGAAGCCATGGCACTATATTTAATGGTGAAAATGTTAAAGATGAAATTTTTCAGACTCGTTTAGACTTACATTGGTTTCCAGACTTTAAATGGTTTAAACAGTTTGATATGGGAATATACCAATCGGCCAGAACCAAGCAAAGAGATGGCTTTCGTTCTCCAAATGGTTGGGAGTTTGCGGGTTATGTGTTTGACATACCGGACGAAATTTTTAGCCCTTTTAATGCGTCAGATTTCATTGATGGCGGCAACCCCACAGATTGGTATTCATTTGACGCTCAAGAGTACGTTGATTACCTATGGTCGGATGAACATATTCAAACGGAAATCATTGACAAAGATCACCCTTTAGCAGATTCGATTTGGGCACTAAAACAAGCAGGTGGTGTAGAACCAGTGCATTACCCTAGCAAATCTTGGCAGGTGGAAGAGCAGTTATTAGAAGGTTATGTCAGTGTCAAATTCCAAGGCGAATCTGCAATGGGAGACTGGAGCGGTAATCTTGGGGTTCGATTTGCCAATACAAAGGTTTTGTCAGAAGGAAATCAGCAGGCCATTAGAAGTATTGAAACAATTGAAGGGGATCCGACAAACTTAATTATGAGTTTTAGTTCTGCTAGTGACATCAGCGAAACTCATAGCTATTCAGAGTTTTTGCCATCGTTTAATGTAAAACTGGCTCTATCTGAGCAAAATGTCTTGAGTTTAGGGTTGTCCAAAACGATGACAAGACCAACCCTAAGTGACTTATCAATTACACTTGGCAATTATATTTCAAGGGTCGGAGCAAGTATCGCTTTTCAAGGTGATGCATACTTAGAGCCTACCTTGTCGAACAACATTGATATCAACTGGAACTATTACTGGGATGCCTATTCGGTATTTGAAATAGCTTACTTTTACAAAGACTTCTCCAATTATTTGTCGAGTAAGGCAGAGTATAGAACCCTACATGATTCGCAGTTTGGAGAATATCTTATTATTTCTCCTACAAATATTGCGGATGAAACCGTCAGCGGTTGGGAGCTCAATGTCGTCAGTAAATTCCATATGTTACCTGGACTATTGCAAGGGCTCGGAGGTCGTTTTAGATATACAGATGTTGAAACCACTGAGCATTTACATGAGCAAAGTAATACGGCGATTCCGGCAATTGAAGGGGCTGCAGACTCTTACGTTGCGGCATTGTTTTACGATTTAGATAATATAAATTTTAATTTAAGCCTATTCCATCGAGACAGTTTTTTGCAGTCCCGCATCGGGTTGCTAGGCGATGTCGTTATGGTTGCAGCAAGAGATCAATTTGATTTTGGAATGAGTTACAAATATGGCAATATCAATGTGTCATTTGACATCTTAAACCTGACTAACGAGCCAGTACGTTCCTACTCTGTCTATGAAGAGCGCCTGATCAATTATATCAACAGTGGTAGTGATTATTCCCTCTCTATGAGTGTTGAGTTTTAACCCGATTTTTGGCTCGAATTCAATCGCACATGCCGCGGACTGAATAAAGTGCTTAGCACAATCAGGCTAAATAACGTCATTAATATCCAAGACCAGAGCCACTCAACCGTCACTCACTCATATTATACCGTTGGCTAAACCCACCAAAAATTACGTCTTTCTCGTTCATACCTTGTTTCATATTAACTAAATTGCAGTTTCAACAACAAAGCAATGTGATACTGGGTAAAGCTCAACAGAGGAATTATGAAAGCAATAAAAATAATAACAATAAACTTAATGATGAGTGCGTTAGTAAGTGCTTACGGATATGCGGCTGATACTCATTTGGAGATATTTCCAGAACAACAAAAACAGCAAGTTAAATTTGGTGCGGACATTAAATTAACCATAAAAAATGTTGCCGAGGGGAACACGTCGAAAGTTATGGATAGATTTATTGAAATGGGAATGGATATGGTTCGTTTGCCATTTTTTCCCATTCGTGATGTCACTGACCCATTCTATGACAAAGTGTTTAAGGTATCTGACATTGCCGAAGATAAAGGACTCATTTTGTTTGTTAGTGTTGCAAATGGCGATGGTGATAAAAATAACTGGCTACACGGGGCGCATAAGTTTTCTGACAAATTGATCTGTCAAAGTAATTGCCCTAAAACATTTTATAATATCAATTTAGCGGCCTATGCAGAGTATATGGATGCGTTTCTTGATCAAATGGCATTGCACGATGCTAAAGTCACGTTTGTCGGGCCATTTAACGAAGACAGAGGTGCGGTAAGCGATTATCAGCAAATCTGGCAACACATGCGCAATAGTGACTTTAAACGCATTGGACCGGAGCTCTGGGGCCTTGGAAATTCGATTATTGATACACCAAAGTTACTTGATCTAGTTGATGTTGTTGGCTCACATTTTTATGATGATTCGGCCAATAAAGTCGCTATTCATGACAGCCAGTGGGCTGCATTAACCGAAGCGGCAAACGGCAAGGAAGTATGGTTCACCGAAGCCACTCGTTTTGAGGCCTCTAACAATGATATGACTAACCTTCGCACGGGTTTAGAGCATATTATCCCGTCTATTCGTGGTGGTGCTGAGCGGGTGATCTTCTATCAAGCGGCTAATCGGTTTGTTTGGTACAACGGTGGTGCACGAGCTTATCGTTTTAGTGGTGTTAAGCAATTCACTAAAAATGCCATTGGAAATGTAGTGGATTCAACCTCGGATGATTATGCCGTTAAAACGGTCAGTTTTTATGAGTCCGGTGTTCTGAAAGTAAATATCACAAATGGCGAATCAACGCCTAAAATTACCTCGGTTAAATTAAAGGGGAACTTTGCCGCGCTAGGAAGCGGTTCACAGATGTTGTGGACAAACGATGTCGAAGCTGGTCTTACGGATATTGCCTTTGATGATTCAAGTTGTTGGACGATGACTGTGCCGGCAAATTCTTATCTGCAATTAAGTGTGCCTGTGGTTGCCTTATCTGCGTCAACTATCGAAGAATGTAGCCATATTGGTCTACCGCAAGATAGTGACTTGCCAGACTTTGACCAAGACGGCATTGCCGATTTTATTGATGAAGATGACGACAACGATTCCGTATTGGACGAATTAGACGAATTTCCATTTGATGCAACCCGCAGTGGTACTCAAGTCGAAGAAACAGAAGAAACAGAAGAAACAGAAGAAACCGTAAGCGAGGAAGTTGAAGCACCGCTAACAGAACAAAAAAGTAGCGGCGGCAGCTTCTCTGGGACATGGGCCTTTCTAATGTTGTTGCTGGTTAGACGTTTCATCAAATAGTGACTTGAATTAGAACCACTTTGGTAGTCTCATGTCTTATTACAAATAGTTGTCAGCTAAAAAATTTATTTTTAATGATAGAAAACGAACAGTATGGACGATTTAGGCCATGAAATAAGTTGTAAATTTAGGTTTGTTTTCCGTATTAAAAGTCGAATTCGTTTTTTTGAGGGCTCAGGCAAATAATAAAAAGAGGCGCTAATATTAGCGCCTCTTTTTTTGCTTTAAAGTTCGTTTGCTATTGATTAATCCACTGTGATTCAAACAATAGGCTTCTAATTAATGCTACGACATCAGTTTACTTTAACTGGCACTTGCAGATGAACGTAAGACTCTGCTGGTACGGTAACTGTCCATTGGGCATTGTTATTTAATGTATAACTGTTTGCTACCCCTTCTGACCCTGTTTCCCATACGGTACGAGTGATTAAACCATCGGTTTTATAATTACTATCCAAATTAATTATTACGCTTTTAGTAACACTGTCAGGGTTAGTAATATTGATACTTACATTGTTACCATCTTTAAAGCTGACTGTTCGAATATCGGCTGTATCCGCTGATGATGCTACAACGTTCCCGGTTGAGTTATTGATAAACTGCTTAAAGGCACTGAATTTATAGGCCACCTTACCGCCGTTATACCAAACTAGGCGGTTTGCCGTCTGATAAACTACAACTCGTTCAACTCCACCTCTAATTGCTGGAATGATATGTTCTAATCCGGCAACGACGTTTTGCATGGTTGAGTTACCACCAACGCTGAGTCTTGTCGACTCGGTAAACCATCCAGGTGTTGTGCCAGTCGCACTTGTGAAGTTTGACCAGAGACTGTCGTGGGTAGAACGGGCAAATTGACCATCATCATAAAAATGCGCACCGGCGATATCAATACGATTTGAAACGTCCGCGTAAGTTGTAGGCGCAACATCTAACGCCCATGATTCAACTCCAATTCGAGAGAAGTCACTGTTGGTCATTTGATCCCATATTTTGCGGTAGTCACTATTGTCGGCTGCGTCTTCATTGTATGGCCCTAAAATGTCGACTTTGGCGTCATTAAGCGCCATGTTTTCGACATAATCGTCAAGGTAGGCCGCATATTTTGTTAAGTTCAGGTTGTATACGTTATAAGCACAATTACAAATAAAAGAGCTGTCGAATTTGTCTGCATGATGCAAATTGTTATTTAAGTCACCGTCTCCATTTGCAACACTAGCAAATATTGTCATGCCCTTATCTTCAGCCTGATCAGCGACGTCATAGACTTTATCGTAAAATACATCGTTAATATCGCGAGTCATATAGATTGGTACTCTGAGCATATCCATACCGAGTTCGATAAAACGGTCTAATACTAAGCTCGTATTACCATCAGCGACGCCTTTCAAAGTCAGTTTAACATCGGCTGCAAATTTAACGCTTTGCTGCACACTACTTGGATCAACCGTGATCTCTGCATCGGCGGCGTTCGCGAATGCTGGCATTAATGCCATCGCAACTGCCGCGTTAATCAGCTTTCTCTTGGTTTTTTTTATCATTGTTACTCATCCTATTGATTGTTTTTATTATTTTTATAAGCACACTGTTAAGTGTCTTTTATTTTTTAAGTGCAAATTTTTATGCACCTAGATCGGTCAACAAAGTGTGTTTCGTCATAAATAAGTGACTCTTTCGATAACATCGCATCCCTGCGCAAATGTATAGGCGAGCACTTTTTATACGAAAAATCCCCACTTAATTTGGATAGATCTGATGTAACAACAAGATAGGAACTAAAAACCGTACAATGTTTGGTTGAAATATGAGCGGAAACGGCGAGGGGAAAAATATTTACGGTTTTTGTTGGATATGTTGTTTTATATTTAATAAAACATTTATAGTTCTTTAAAGTAGAAAATCGTGTTAATAAAAACACTAAACAGGGATAAGAGAGTTAATGCAATGAAACGACATTTGTTATTTTGGACACTTATATTATTTTCTAGCACCGCACTAAGTAAAATAACGGTGCCGCATATTTTTGCTGATCGTATGGTTTTGCAGCAAAAACAACATAACCCAATTTGGGGTAAGGCAACTCCTGGAGCCAAGGTCCATGTATCAATAGCAAACCAAAATTACAAAGTGAAAGCCGATAGCAAAGGCGATTGGCGCGTTAAATTAGCGCCATTGCCTGCTGGTGGACCTTATAAGCTTTCCATCGAAGGTGATTATACTGTACTTGAGATAAGTGATGTATTGGTTGGTGAAGTGTGGTTATGTTCAGGCCAATCGAATATGGAGTGGCGTGTTCAGCACATTAATCACTCTGAAATTGAATTAGCCTCTGCCAATTTCCCAGATATACGTCTGTTAAGCGTACCGAGAGTGGGTATTGATAAACCACAATTTGACGTGGAAACACAGTGGTACAAGACAACTCCTCAGAATGTACGAGATTTTTCTGCAATTTGTTACCTTTATGGTCGTCGATTACATCAAACGCTAAATGTACCTATTGGGTTAATTAAGAATTCATGGGGCGGAACGCCAATCGAAGCATGGATCCCACGAGATGCGCTTGAGAAGAATAATGAATATGAAGAACTACTAGCGCATTGGGACAAGGTAGCGGAAAACTTTGATGAAGATAAATTCAACAAAGACCTTGCTGAATTTCAAGATTGGGTAAAAGCAGGTAAACCAAAAGGTAAAAAACTGAAAAACCCAGCTAATGTATTAACGGGCGGTAAACGACCTGCCAATATATTTAATGGTGTAGTAAACCCGTTTATTGGCTACGGTATCCGTGGCGTTATTTGGTATCAAGGTGAGGCTAATGGCGCTCGCGGTTATCAATACCGTTCTCTATTCCCGCTGCTGATTAATTCGTGGCGTGAGCGTTGGGGTCAGGGCGATTTCCCATTCTATTGGGCTCAATTAGCCGATTTTAGACCAGAAAAAGATACACCTTCAAAATACAGTGACTGGGCTGAGTTGCGTGAAGCGCAAACGATGACACTAAGCCTTCCAAATACAGGTGAAGCAGTAATTTATGATGTCGGCGAAGCGCGAAATATTCACCCTGGCAATAAGCAAGATGTTGCAAATCGTTTAGTACGTCATCCGTTAGCCAAAATTTATGGTTATCCGATGATGGCCGACAGCCCTATGTATAAATCGAGTCGAATTAAAGGAAATAAATTTTTACTAACCTTCAAAAATGTAAAAAGAAAGCTTTATGCACTTGATAAAAATGAAGTGCTTGGTTTTTACATTGCTGGAAAAGACCAACGTTTTGTCCGGGCCACGGCAAAAATTACCGGCAAAAATACGGTTGAAGTTTATAGCAACGAGATTAAAGAACCCGTCGCTGTGAGATATGCTTGGGAAGATAATCCGGTTGTTAATTTATATGACAAAATTGGGTTACCCGTCACGCCATTTCGAACTGATGATTGGCCACTTAAATCAAGAAATGTCAAAAAATAAAAATAAAAATAAAAATAAAAATAAAAATAAAAATAAGTCTGCTCTTTAAAGAGCAGACGCCTATTAAAACTATTATGAAAAAGGTAAGGACAATGAAAAAACATTTATTGGCACTAGCGGTTTTAGCCAATTTGGGGGGCTGTGCAGTAATGGAGACTGCATCAGTAGGCCAGTCCAATGTAGATTGGGCTTCTTCAATTGTAAGCAGTGAAAACGTTGAAATTAAAGACGGGAAAGCGTCGTTAGTGGGAGAATCGGGTACGTTATCAACAGTGGTTTATAAGTCTTCTACTAAAACTCGTTTAGATCAAATTGAAATTAGCCAAGTACCTGTTTGGGACAATTGGCAGGCGGCCGGTAAAATTACGCCAAAATTTGCTAAAGATGCACCGGTTCTAATCCCTGTGAGTGAGGGTAATTATTGGTTGTTATCTAGACATAAAAAACAGCCTAAAACCGGCTATCATGCATGGCACACAACGGACATGAAAAACTGGGTGCATTACGGCCCAATTTCAAATCACGATAACCGTTGGGTGACCTCTGCTGAATACATGGACGGTAAGTTCTACATTTATTTCGACAAGCCAAATGATGAAGATCCACATTTGATCATCGATGAAGATTTAACCGATGGCAAACAAGGCAAAGTTGTAGGTAAGGTTTTTGAAGACCCAACACATGGTTCTGACATGTCGATATTTCGTGATGATGACGGCTTATTTCATTTAATCTATGAAGACTGGAGCCCAGTAGATCCAAGCAAACACGCGTGGGATTCACCGTTGGCTGGCCATGCAGATAGCCCAGACGGGATCAATGGCTTTGAACCTCATGAATATGTGGCGCCAATCGACCAAAGAACAACGGCAACAGGTCGTATCTTGCCTTATAAACCGCATCCTAATCAACTAGAGTTTGGCCGTGATCCAACGCCATATACTTATGAAGAGCACGAAGGGCCACAGGACGCTTTTGGTGACTACACAATGATTAAAGTGGGTGGCCATTATTATTTATTCTGCGATTATGACCCTCATGATGAAAATAAAAGCATGCGTGTAGGACGCTGGCGTACTGACGATATTACTAAAGAGTTTGTGTGGGACGGCGAAGTCGGTGAAGGATTTCATCCAGACCCAACCGTTGGTTTTGCCGAAGGTAAGTTTTACTTGTTAGTTCAACGTTCTGGCACTGACTTTATCAGTGACGGTCCATGGATTGATGGCGTAAACGTGCGTGCTGGTGTGGATACCGACAATGACGGTAAGGTGGATCAATGGACACCTTTCACTAAAGTTAAAGAGACTTACAAAGCTAAAGAAGGGTTTACTCGGGTCGTTGAGAGTACACCTGCGGCGTTAGATGTATCTAGTTTACCGGCGGGTTATCAGGTAACTCTTGAGTTTAAACTGTCTAAACATAACGACCAAAGCCCTACTATAAACGGCGTTAAAGTGACTGCACTGTAGTACAAAGTTGTTTTAACTGCTTTAAGTAAAAGCACGCTGCAACATTGCGTTGCAGCGCAATAAACAGACTTGGTTTGTGACTTTCAAAATGTGACAAACCAAGTTTTTATGTACTACGATTTTTCTTAAAACAGCAACCGTTATCATTCGCCAAAGCTGTTTATAAATTGCGTGGCCGGACCGATTGGCTAGGTGTTCTTCCGCACCGATGCCATAACTTGTACATCTTAAAAATTAGAAAAGGCACAATACCGATATGACATTCCAAAAAAGTGCAATTCATAAAACTTGCTTGCGACTATTTATTCTCAGCTGTGTCATGCCCTTAGCTCTTTGTAACAACACGGCTCTAGCTCAATCCAAAACATCAGAATCTACTCCACAACCGCCTAATATTGTTTACATTCTTGCTGACGATATGGGATACGGTGATGTTGGTGCTTTTGGTCAAACAAAACTCAAAACCCCCTATATAGACAGCCTAGCGAAACAGGGCATTAAATTTACTCAGCATTATTCAGGTTCTACTGTGTGTGGGCCGTCGCGAGCTAGCTTAGTTACAGGCTTACACACTGGGCACAGCCCAATCCGTGGCAATCCAAAATGGACAGCCTCAGGTAAAGCGGTAAGCCTTAAAAAGGAAGACTTAACCATTGCTGAAATGTTGAAAACGGCCGGATATCGTACTGCTGCGATTGGTAAATGGGGACTAAGTGAAAGTACCGATGTTAGTGATTATGAAATTGACCCTGCGATGCCTAATCAGCAGGGATTTGATTACTTTTTTGGCTATAAGTACCATCGTGATGCGCACTATTATTACTGGAATAAACTTTGGAAAAACAATACGCCATACTATTTTTCAGCGAATATTCCTGAGGAAAACCAAGGGCAATATACTCACGACCTATTTACTCAAGAAGCGTTATCTTATGTTGGCAATGCCAAACCAGATAAGCCGTTTTTCTTATATTTGGCCTACACCATTCCTCATGCGCCACTAACTGTACCTGAAGACTCACAATTAGAATATCGCGACCTAGGTTGGCCTAAACGCAAGATGAATACCAAAGGGCATTATAAACACGATGCCGAAGGTAATGTTTCTTATGCTGGCATGATCACTCGGATGGATCGAGATGTTGGAAAAATAGTCGAATTACTTAAACGCCGAGGCTTGGACAAAAATACCTTAGTCATATTTACCTCAGATAATGGCCCGGATTCGGGGAACAACTGGTTTAATAGTAATGGCGACTTAAAAGGTAAAAAACGAGACTTATATGAAGGCGGAATAAGAGTGCCTATGATTGCCTATTGGCCAGAAACGATTGCGCCTAATACTGAAAGTCATCATATATCGGCGTTCTGGGACATTATGCCAACTTTTTGTCAATTGGCGGGTGTTGCACAATGTCCGGCAAACGATGGAATTTCATTTGTTCCTTCACTCTTAGGAAATACCAAACAACAGCAAGAGCATGACTATCTATATTGGGAATTTAATGAGCGTAAAGGCCCAATTCAGGCGGTTCGTGCTGGCAATTGGAAGTTGCTTCGAAAGCTAAATAAAACACCGGAGTTATACGACCTAAGCAAAGATATTGGCGAGACGACAAATGTCGCAAGTGCGAATCCGCAAATTGCTAAACGACTTGAAAATTATATGGACTCTGCACGAACCGAACACCAGGAGTTCCCACTTAGACAGATGATCCACGCCAGTAAAAGAAAAAAATAAGCATAGGCTCACAAATACCAAACAAAAAACGTCATCCCCGTAGCTTGTAAAGTTAGGCAGCCTCGGCGATATTAGGGATCTCCAACCAAGTGCAGAGGAATGTCATAATTCGCTTTGCAGGCTGCGCCTTTCTTTGCCTTGCAGGCGGCTATTTCGACTGCGTCGACCATACTGGCGCGGGGCTTGAAGTTTTCTTTGCCTTGCAGGCGGCTATTTCGACTACGTCGACCATACTTTTTGCAACAGCCCCAAAAGTAGGCAAAAAGACCGCTTTCGGCTAAATCCCTAATCCTTATTTGATATTTATATTATCGTCGAAGACGGAATGTACGCACATCCCTATGCACATTCCTTGCAACGGCGTCCCTGCCGTTCACTTCGAGATAAAAATCTCACCTAAGGGGGATTTAGACGAAGTTATATGTAGCCTGAACTTTAGGTGTGATAAAACGTTTTTTTAGAAAAACCGTCATTCCAATTAAACAGAAAAACCGTCATCCCCGTAGCTTGTAAAGTTAGGCAGTCTAAGCGATATTAGGGAGCTCCAACCAAGTGCAGAGGAATCACATAATTTGCCCTAAATTGGCTCATAAGTTCAGAACAAAAACCATCATCCCAAAAGAGTCTAAGCGATATTAGGGATCTCCAACCAAGTGCAGAGGAATGTCATAATTCGCCCTAAATTAGCTCACAATAACCAGAACAAAAAACGTCATCCCAAAAGAGTCTAAGCGATATTAGGGATCTCCAACCAGGTGCAGAGGAAATTACAAAATTCAGCAGCTCTGACCCCATGAAAGTAGAGGAATGTCATAATTCGCTTTCAACTGGCTCACAATAACCAGAACAAAAAAACGTCATCCCCGTAGCTTGTAAAGTTAGGCAGGCTAAGCGATATTAGGGATCTCCAACCAAGTGCAGAGGAAATTACAAAAATCAGCAGCTCTGACCCCATGAAAGTATGACCCCACAACACCTACTATGCGGGATAAAACTAATGGCTTAGTTTTATCCCGCATAGTAGGTGTTGTGGGGTTGGTGTTTACTTACTTACTTACTTACTTACTTACTTACTTACTTACTTACTTACTTACTTACTTACTTACTTACTTACTTACTTACT
>NZ_JAUORW010000024.1:0-58649 GCF_030548245.1 Psychrosphaera sp. 1_MG-2023 | reverse complement strand
AAGCCGTGCTCTTATGTCGCGGAGTGGACAATGATTGTCTTCGGCTAAATTTATTTTAATTTTAATTTTAATTTTAATTTTAAAAAGGTGCGAGATGGCCGGTAAGCCGTGCTTTTATGTCGCGGAGTGAACAATCATTTGTTCTTCATCTTTACTTTTATTTTGGGGAATGAGGTGCGAGATGGCCGATAAGCCGTGCTCTTATGTCGCGGAGTGGACAATGATTGTCTTCGGCTAAATTTATTTTAATTTTAATTTTAATTTTAAAAAGGTGCGAGATGGCCGATAAGCCGGGTTCTGTCGTGAACAATCATTCGTCTAGGCCTTAGATTGCTCTAAGGCTCAAGCTTTCTACCCGGTTCCAACGCGGGCCGCGCATTAACTTCTAAGAGTAGTGGAACCCTATTTGAAATTGCTCCGAGTGGAGTTTACCGTGCCACGAACTATTACTAGCCGCGCGGTGCGCTCTTACCGCACCCTTTCACCCTTACCTGTTCTGCCTAAGCAGTCATCGGCGGTTTGCTCTCTGTTGCACTGGTCGTAGGCTCGCGCCCCCCAGACGTTATCTGGCACTCTGCCCTATGGAGCCCGGACTTTCCTCCCCTTCATCCGTCTACCAAAACCCGAAGGTTGAGATACAACGATAAAGCGGCGATTGTCTAGCCATCTCGCGGCGCGGATTATAGGGGATCTGGATAGATAATGCGAGAAATTACGCGTTTATTCTTTGTCCTGCCAACTCAATGCCAGTTTATACAGGTCATTCTTTTTAAGGCCATGTAATTCCGCCGTAATACCAGCTGCCTTTTTAAGCGGCAGATCCTGCATAAGTCGACGCAGCAGAGCATCTGCTTCTGCCGACAGTCCTTGTTCTTCCTTATTTGGCGATATCATCACCACCATCTCACCTTGCAAACGGTCAGTGTCTTCATTAAGCCACTCAATGATTGACTGACATGACCCTTTACTAAAGGCTTCATAGTGTTTGGTTAATTCTTTAGCCAACACCACTTCGCGCTCGTCACCCAAGGTTGCTTGAATTGTAGCGAGTGTATCGAGAATACGACGCGGGCTTTCATAAAACACTGAAGTATAAATGGCTTGTTTATGAGCTTCGATTTCTGTGATCTTCGCTTGTTGTTTAACAGGTAAAAAACCACAAAACATAAATTTATCGGTCGGCAATCCCGCAGCGGATAAAGCGGTGATAACGGCACTCGGCCCTGGAATTGGCACGACAGCAACACCTTGTTCACGGGCAACATTGACTAAGTTGTAACCAGGGTCAGAAATAAGAGGCGTTCCGGCATCACTGATCAAAGCGATGTTTTCCCCTTCTTTAATTTTGTTCACTAACAACTGCGACTTTTGCTTTTCATTATGATCATGTAGCGGAAACATTTTTGTTTTCACCCCAAAGTGGGATAACAACTTGCCACTGTGTCGCGTATCTTCCGCTGCAATCAAGTCCACTTCATTTAAAGTGTCTAATGCGCGTTGCGTAATGTCGCTAAGATTACCGATTGGCGTTGCGACGATAAATAAAGTGCCGGTTTCTGTCATTTTCTGTACTTTATGATCATTGTTAATGAGACTTGTGGCTTGTATGATACCCCTTCATACAAGTTTCTAATACCTTTGATTTTGGTCGATATAGGATAAAAGCTTGTTTCATCTTGGTTGGGATAAAAATGACAGTTAGCACCGCAATGAAATTCATCACTTTTGTATTTTTAGTCGTCTTATTTTTAAACGGCTGTGGCTCCTCGCCTACGTCCGAAGCCAAGCGTGAAACTTTGCAAGAAGCTACAGTAGATAGTGACATTAGCACTCAGGATAAGCGCAGTAGCCAAGACTTTATACAAAAGGCCGATGCGTCCACTGGCAATGATGAACAGATGCGTGCAATGTACATTACAGCCTTAAAATATGCGATTGCAGAGCAACGAAGTGAAGAATATTTACTTGCAATAATTGAGCGGATCGACAGCACAAAATACAACTCAGTAGCCTTAGACATTACATTGGCAAATGGCTTATTGTTTGCAGCCCGTTATGACGAAACGCTAAATCAAGACGCAGAAGTTGTCATGAACCGCTTAAATCAAGGCAACGTACACCGTAAACATCAAGTCGCATTGTGGATCTTAAAAGCACAGTTGGAGTCGAATCAAAAACAACACATTCAAGTGGTTAAAACCGTTTTCCGTATTGAAGACCTGCACCAAAATCAATTAACTGAACAAGACAACATCCTACTGAATGACCTACTATGGCGTCATTTACTGCATGTATCCGGTGAAACTTTAACGCAATTTCAAAATGATTTTGGGCAATCCTCTGGTGGTTGGATCAGCCTTGCTAAAATTATTAAACAATATTTGTCCGACGCATACGAACTTCCCAGACAATTAGCAATTTGGCAACGTATGTTTCCACAACATGCCACTTCTAACTATTTTCCAACTGATATCAAAACGTTGTTAACCATTTCACCATTTACGCCAAATCATATTGCTTTATTACTGCCGCTTTCAGGAAAGTTACAGCGCCAAGCTGAAAGTATTCGAAATGGATTTATCGCCGCAATGGATTTAAATGCAAATACCGCTTTGACGATTATTGATACGGATAAATATGAATTGGCAGAAATTGAGCAAAAAATCTTAACTGCTAATGTCGACTTCATTGTTGGCCCTTTGGTAAAAGAAGATGTCGAAACAATTATGCATAGTGAGTTACTTGCGCACATTCCGAGCTTACATCTAAATGCACCTGACTTTACGCCGCTGTTACCGCAAAGAACCAATGCCTATTATTTTGCCCTAGCCCCGGAAGACGAAATTGAGCAAGCAATAGAGTTCTTTTTAGCGAACAAAATTAAACACCCAACACTTATCTATGCCGACAACTCTTTAGGCCGTCGATTGGCTTTGCACTTTAATCAATTGTGGCTGCAAGCCACTGAACGCGAAGCAGAGTCGATAGCATTTAAAAACAAATCTAAGTTGGGTGAAGCCGTCGAAGAATTACTCGACGTAAATTTAAGTAAAAAGCGAATTGCAGAAATGAAACGTTTATTTGGTACGGCTTTAGAAACAGCCTCTAGGTCTCGCACCGATATTGATGCCGTTTACATAATTGCCAATTCTCAACAAACACGGCTAATAAAACCGTTTTTTGATGTTAATGTCAGTGTATTTGGCGAAAAACTGCCTATTTTTGGCTCAAGCAGAAGTTACCTTGTAGATGAAAGTAAATCGCAAAAACGTGATTTAAACGACCTAACATTTACCGAAATGCCTTGGTTAATTAGAAACAAAGCGCGCTCATTGCACAATCTTTATGCCAAAGTAGGCGAACAACAAACACAACTCAAAAAGCTATTTGCGTTTGGCTTTGACGCGCAACGTCTCATCTTTGCCCTTAAACAACTCGAAACGCTAACAGACCAATCGTTTGATGGGTTAACAGGTCAACTTGCTATTACCAAAAACAACCGTATAAAACGGGATCTGGAGTGGTCTCGTTATCAACAAGGAAGAATAATTGCAGTGGCTAAAACGGACCAATAAGCGAAAGATTGGTGATGAAAAAGAGCATCGCGCAAAAGCCTATTTAGAGGCTCATGGATTAACCATTGTCACTCTAAATTATGCTTGTCGATTTGGTGAAATCGACATTATTTGTTTTGACCCTGTAAACGAAACCTTAGTCATGGTTGAAGTTCGGTATCGAAATACCGACAAATATGGTGGCGCCGCAGGTTCAGTCACAAAAAGCAAACAAGCAAAAATTAAAAAAGCCGCGCTTTTTTACCTCGCAACACGTAAACTAGATACCCGAGTCAGATTTGATGTCATCGCAATTGAACAACAACAGCTAAATTGGATCCAAAGTGCATTTTCATGAACGACAATAAAATCAAGCAGTTATACACTTCAAATATACAAAACTTTATTGCATCCGGTGAGCAAAATGCCGATAACTTAGCGTTATCTGCGGCCTTAGTTTCACAAACCTTGCTGTCGGGTAACAAGGTCTTAACCTGCGGCGATTCCGCAAGTAAAATGATCGCGCAACACTTTGCCGGTATTTTGGTTAACTATTTTGAAATTGAACGTCCTTGTTTACCCGCAATCGCACTAAATGACACCGTTCAGCATTGTGCAATTTCTTATAACGAACACGCCGATTTATTAGAAATTTACGCGCGCCAAATTAGAGCCATAGGCAACGAACAAGACATCTTGGTTATATTTTCTTTAAATAATCGGGAACCAATGATCAAATCTGCAATCGAAGCTGCATTAACCCGAGATATTAAAGTAGTTGCGTTTACATCGGATGACGGTGGTGAGATCGCCGGTTTGTTAGGAGAGAACGACATCGAAATCCGCCTTCCAACCAATAAACCAAGTCGAACCCTTGAAATACAACTGTTTACAATCCATGTATTAAGCGAGTTGATAGATGAAGTTATCTTCTCTATGTAATTGAATTTAGGTTATTGCACATTATGAAAAAAATTGTTTTTGTCATCCTTTCGACATTATTTTTACAGGCCTGTGTTGAAACCGCCATTGTGGCTGGTGCGATAACAGCCGTTAGCGCAGTGAACGATCCTAGAACGGTTGGCAAGCAAATTGACGACAGCACGATTGAAGTCAAAGCAATGTACAACATGGCGCAGGATGAAGGCCTAAGAAAACATACTAATATCAATGTGATTTCATATGATGGCATTGTTTTGGCTGTGGGTCAGTCACCAAACAAATTTCTAATAGATAAAGCCATTGCGATTCTCAACGAACTCGATGGTGTTAAGAAGGTCCATAACCAAATAAAACTTGGCACACCTGCGGATCTCTCTGCAAAAGCTAAAGATGCGTGGATCACTACGAAAGTAAAATCTGAGTTGCTTACCGACGAGCAGTTAGAAGGTCATAAAATCAAAGTGATCACTGAAAACAAAGAAGTCTTTCTAATGGGCTTAGTTAAACCAGAAGAGGCTACTAGAGCCGCACAAATTGCCGCCGAGATTTACGGCGTAGAACGCGTAGTTAAAGTTTTTTAGCCAGTGCAATTATGTCGCAGTAACGTGATAAGCGAATAAGATAATAGGATTAATATGTACAAGCAGATTTGTGTATTGTTAGTTGTCCTATTATCGATTTCAGTTGGTGTGAATTTCTATCTATTTAAAACACTACACTCACCGAGTACAAACGACGAACAACCATCACCTTTAACGCCAAATAACACAACGGCGACTAATATAGCCATAGAGCCCAAACTCACTGAGCAAGATAACAGTGACCTTGACGCTGCAATTAGAGCATTTTCTGAACATGATTTTGCACTCGCCATTGAAAAATATGACGACCTGATTAAATTAGAAGAACAGTCAGCACTTCAATTGAGACATAAATGGCGATTGAAAATAAAGTACTGGCTAGATAATAATGAACTAATACTCGCCAAGCAATTTCTACAGACAATATTGCATTACCAGCCTTTTGCCACAGATTTCTTAGAATTAGAAGCTTACCGACAGGAACTCAATGGCAACTTCATCGAAGCAATAGATCTGTATTATTTGATTTTGAGCGATACATTCGATCCCGCAGAACAAATCCGACTAACGGTTTTATTACATGCGACCATTCAGCAGTATCAAACATTGTTATCTAACGAACAACAATGGCAGGAAATAATCACCCTACTAGAACGGGCCATTTACGAAGAACCAGAACACCTTTCTTTTCAGCTCAATCTTGCTCAAACCTTAGTAAAACTAGGCCAATATGAACGAGCCAAAGTGTTGCTTGATGACATTATTGAGCAGCAAGAATACGAGATTTCGGCTAACGAACTGCTGGAACAAATCGAAAAATTGGAAATTGGTCAGCAGGCAATTCCCCTACAACAGGCGGGTAGTCATTATTTAGTTGCCGGCCAGTTTGGGCCGCAAAGCTCAGTCGCATTAATGATCGATACGGGAGCGAGTATGTCGGTCTTAACCCAACAACATTTTGATAACTTAGTGAATTGGCAATATCCGACTTACGTCCGAACCTCGGAATTTAATACCGCAGGTGGTCTGGTCGACGCACCAATATATCGGTTCGATAGATTCAGTATTGGTGGGTTTACCGTCAATGACATAGAGTTTGCAGTGATAAACATGCCAGAGTTTTCGAGAGGCTCAGGTTTATTAGGAATGAACTTTTTACAACATTTTGTATTTCAAATTGACCAGCAAGACAATCAACTTATCCTGCAACATCGTTAATACCGAACGCAGTACGCAACAGAATAATACTGCTACGTACTTAATGCCTTTGCAAACTTAGCCTACTCTTCTATTTTAATTTTAGTTGTTTTTGAAAAACCGCTAAAACGCCAGAATATTGCCATTAGTACTAATACAAGCAATATAAAAGAACTCGGCTCTGCAACATCGGTAATCGAACTATCCGCTGGAGACAAAGGATCGTAATTAAATTGACTAGCAGACTCTGTACGCCAGCTGTTAGCGATTAGTTGCCCCCATTGCGTTACTGAGCCAGTACCAATTACATTTGCCTGTGGCGCTAATATAGAGGCATATACGGTGCCATCCATTTCTATGTATGTAGCATCAACAAAGTTATATAGAACATCAACATCTGAACGCCCATCTAAACTCGAATCACTATAATTAAGATGAAGACCATTAATGTATTGTCCGCCCCAGCTAATATCAGCGTCAGCGCCAGTAATATTGAGTACAACCTGACCACTGAAAATACCACTTATCGCTATTTCAGTGACATTAAGTAAATCGGCAGCATCAAATGAAAAATAGTGAATGTCGTTGTTGCCAGTGCCGGCCGCTGCGGTTAATTCCAACTTACTAGACCAGGGTTTATTTACCGTACCAGTAGCAGAGTTCTCTGTTAGGGCTGTAGACAAATCAATTAGATGCTCAAATGCATCACCATATTGCGCAGCCGTTGTTAGCAGCGCAGGTGGCGTTGGGATATTAAGTTCATCTAACATCTGACCAAAATAATTTTGTTGGCCACTCGTATTCGTGATTTCGCCGCCAATTGCGCTATGCCCCTGAACATCACCAGTTGAGTACTCATACGTCTCTTTAATAAAAACGGTGTACTCTTCAGCGGCACCCAGGTCAATCATCCCAGCACTTGCAATGTGGGAAAATAATAAACCTATAACAATCACTAAAACTTTCATTTGACGACCATCTTCCTATTTAAAGTTAACACTGATACCAATTTTCATGGTGGATAATAATGTAACTAAACAATAAATGACAGCGCTGTCTAAATAAATAGGGATTATCCCTACAGCGGGAGAGATGGGACTCAGTAGTAATTCAAATTTGTGGAAATTGGTTTTTGGTCGAGTAACTAATTACATCAGCAAGTATGCGTTATTGGAGTTCGATGTATGCGTGTTTGAGTGCATCGAATTCGATAGAAGTGTAAATAAGATTTAGTTAACTATATTTAGGGGGTTGTAAGGTATCGCGAATGAGAAAGAAGGGTGGAGGAAGTTAAAAATAAATTATCGCGGCCCAAGATTCGGTCCGCGACAATTACCAATAAACGCTAAATTATGCGTTTACAGCGTCTTTGATCGCTTTACCGGCTTTGAAAGCAGGAACTTTAGCAGCAGCGATTTGAATAGTTTCGCCAGTTTGAGGGTTACGACCGCTACGAGCTGCACGCTCATTTACTTTAAAAGTACCGAAACCAACTAGAGATACATCACCGCCGTCAGCAAGTTCACCAGTTACTGTAGAAATAAAGCTATTTAGCGCACGTTCCGCATCAGCTTTAGTCATATCTGCACTTTGTGCCATTTTTTCGATCAATTCACTTTTGTTCATTATTTTATCCTATTGTTAAGACTTTCAGTATCCTAGGGACTTAAAAAATAAAATTCAACACTTTCATCCCCTAATTAACGAAAATGTCACAGCATCGCTAAATAAACAACAAAAACTTGTTATAAAACGACCAATTCACCATTATTTGGGGCCTGCCGAGGAAAATTAACCTACTTTTAAAAGTTTTGCTAGTAGCAAAGTCAAAAGTCTTGAAAATTGTCACAAACCTATCCCCGTCAACAACGAATGTTAAATATTGTATTGAGTCATTAAACTTTGCAACCTTTGTTTTTCTTTATTCGAACTCAATTCGTATCTTTTAATTTGACGATTCGCCAACGTCTTTTTGTCATTTAGCAACAAAATTTCGATGTAATTAACAAAAATAGTTTCGTCTATGTTGTTCTTCATCGCTTCCATTGCATTGGCAAGTAACTCCTCCGCTCGATCGAACTCTTTTTTCTTAACAGCGACCGACGCCAAAGTGTCCATTACACTGGCATTAGTAGGTTGGATCTCTAACGCTTTAGTTGCGTATTCTTCTGCGAGCTTCAAGTCACCTTGCTGCAGTACCAAGTAGGCTAGGTTATTTAAGGCAACAAAGTTGCTGTCGTTTAATGCTACCGCCTTTTTATAGGTAGGAATCGCGCTCGATTGCGAAACAGATAATTGTAAACCTGCCAGTATCATTAAATTAATCTGATCCTTAGGTACCGCTTCAACATGAGCCGTTAAAAAATCGATTGCAGCAGACTTGTCGGCGGTATTCATAATCGCTTTCATCATTAGCGTTGCGTTTTCGGAGGTTGGTCGTGCTTTGTACGCAATTTCTAAGTTCGTTTTGGCGGCTTTATACTTTTTGTCCACAAACTGTAGCTGGCCTAATAGTCCTTTGGTATAAGGTCTTTGAAGCTCGCTTTTAGGTAATAAGTCATAAGCAGCTGCGGCTTCGTCATAATCTTCGTTTGTTATTAACAACTGAATATGGAAAAGGTCAATTTTGATGTCTTCACCACCCAGCTCATTTTTAAAACGAGTTGTTAATTCAAGTGCTTTTTTGTGATCACCTCGCATTTGAAGAACTCGTGCCATTCCAAAGATCGCAACTGAATTATTTGGTTCCTTTTCAAACCACTTACGATATATTTCCACGGCCTTTTCAAAGTTATCATTTTTCACATAAGCGTTAGCAAGCGACTGCCAATAATCCGCTGGGGTATCCGTTTTTATCGACTCAAATAATGCGATAGCTTTGTCATTTTCGCCTTCAAGCAAATACATTTTGCCCAACACATTGATGATTTGAGGCGCATTATTATTTTTAATCCGTAAACTCTCTAAATGCGAAATCATTTTAATTGGCTGTTTAAGAACTTTAGCTAACACATAGCGTTTTAAAACTGCAGGGATAAAGTTAGGAAATTTAGCAATCATCTTGTCAACTTCAACCAACACAGCAAACTGCTCATCCTGGCTCGTTGTAGGCATGAGATTAATGACAGCCAATTGTGGTGACGGTTCCGTTGGTCTTATTTTTTGAGCTTGAAGATAACTTGCGGTAGCTTGTTCTTTCTCATTTTTACTTACTGCAATCGCCGCCATTAACATATGTCCATCAAACTTCATGGCGTCTTGCTGCAACCATTCCTGTGCAATTTTGCTTGCTTCCTCAAATTTCCCAGACCGTAAATAACTATTTGATAATACCTGTTGAACAATGACTTTTTGATTCTCATCATTCGTTAAATTAGGCAGTGAATTTTCTAAATCTAGAATCCCCGACACATCATTTAGCGACAATTTCACCAGACCAAATTGAGTTAAGGTTTCCCCTTCCAATTTATTCTCTTCGTTACGCATAATAAGCTGGCTAGCTTTCTTTTTTTCACCCGATTGACTCAAAGCTCCAGCAATTGACGACAATAAAATTGCATCACGTTCGTCCAATTCAACAAAGCGTTTAACCGTATCGTTGGCCTCAAGTGCATAGCCTAATTCTAACTGTGACTTAGCTAATAACCTTAACGCTTGGTGATTTTCCGGTAAGGCACTTGCGATAAGATTTAAGTGTTGATAAACCTCTTCAAACTTTCTAAGTTCAAATGCAGCTGCACCGGCAACAAGTCGTGTTGGTATGTCTTCAGGAGAAGACATAATGGATATGTTGGCAAAATGTAATGCTTGTTCAAAATCTTTTTGATGGAATCGAACAAGTGCTTTTATTTGGTTAAGGTAAGGCTGATTTGCATTGATAGTCAGTAATTCATCAACTACTTCTTCTGCTTTTTCATACTTTTTGTAATCAACATAAAGTTGCGCAAGTAAAAAGTGATATTCGTATTCAAGCGGAGCAACGTCACGATATTTAGCGAGAAACTCGATACCAGCTTCAGCATCACCTTGTTTTAACGATTCTAATGCGGTTAATAATAGGGCTTCTGGATGTTCTGGTGATTTGTCTAAGACGGCTTTTAATTGAATTAACGCAGCATCATCTTGTTTTTTTAACTTATATTCCAAATAAGAAGTCAGTGATTTATATTCAGAGTTCGTTTTAATCTGCTTGATTTCATTGATGATACTTTGGGCTTTTTCTTCTTGTTGCCCTTGGATATAAGCTTTTGCTTGATAGTATCTAATTTTAACTAAGTCACTTTTTTTAATGCCTTTAGATTTTAGGTCAAGCTTTAACAGTTGTGAGTCTGCCCCCATTTTACGGTAGGCCTCTGCAACCAATGGCACGACTTCATCTGCGGAATAACTTAATTCAAGAGCTCGTTCGAGTTCTTTCTGTGCAAAAGCCCAATCACCACGTTCGAGATACAGCTTACCCAATAAAAATCGCGCTTCTGCATTTTGCGGTTCAATTCGCAAAACGTTCTTTAGCTGAATCATAGCGGTTTCGGTACTACCCTCAGAAAGTGCAGTTTGCGCTTCCTGCATATATTCTGTCGCCGATTTTTCGCCACATCCTTGGATTGCTAATACCGAACAAAAAACCATTGCAATTGTTCTTTTTCTAAACATGTTATGACTTCCTTTAATTTAGACAAGTAACTAAAATATCAGGCATTGCCACAGCTTGGAACTGTTTAGACGAAAAACTATTATCAATTGTTAAATAAACTTAATTATTTTGTTTTTAATCAAATTTAAATTTTACTTCTATACTTGATCCCAACACCTATCGTTTACGTAATAAAAGAATGTTTTAGTTTTACGTATTCTGGAGATCAACATTAATATTCTACGCTGCGCCGTATTCCCACTTTCGGTTTATCTTTTACCCGGTGGCATTACTAAGTTGAAAATATTTGAACAACGTTACATACGCATGGTTAAAGAATCGATGCAAAGTGGATTTGTTCTCAGTCTGTATAAACCAGATTTAGTCCACGAAAGCTCGCCATGGGGTGTACATGTCAGCATCGTTGACTTTGAGATGTTACCGGATGGCTTACTTGGCATTGTAATTAAAGCAAACAACTTAGTAGAACTGACCAACATGGAACTCGAACATGATGGTTTGCGGTGCGCAACAATCAGTGTTTTGGAGCATTGGCCCGAACGAGATGAGGATCAATATAGTCAACGACTCGCGGCGCAATTACAACAACTTATGACGCAAAATAAACAATATGGCTCGCTTTACCAAAATGCGTTATTTGACGCAGCGCCACAATGGCACAATCCCGTTTGGGTGAATCAACGTTGGCTCGAAATTTTACCAATTTCTTATCAACACCGTGCCAAGTTTATTCAATCATCAACTTTTGACGTCGCTCAAAACTTTATACAAACCATGGTCTTAGGGTTACAAAATTCGCCTACCATAAAAATATGAGCTATTGTGATCCAAATCATTTTAACCGCCGTACAACTGACTAATCGAAAATCGTTGAGTAACTATTGTGAACACAATGAACCGACATCAAGAACAGTCAGCTTTAATCGGCCAGAACAGGGCGATTATGGATAAAGACGATACATCGCAATTACAAGGCTGGATGCTGGCAGTTGCCGACAAACGTTGTAAGCAAAGTTTTGCCAACCTATTTTATTGGTTCAGTGGCAAGGTGCAACGCATGGCCAGTCGCCAAGTGCATAATGACGCCTTAGCGGCGGAAATAATGCAAGAGGCTATGACTCAAATCTGGCGAAAAGCCCATTTGTATCACGCTGACAAAGGTGCAGTGACAACTTGGGTTTATACTATTGCGAGAAATTTGTGCTTTGACCACTTACGGAAAAAGCAAACTCAATGTGAACAAAATATCTCTGACGATTTATGGCCTATTCACGAAGAGGTCGTGGTCGAAAGTGATGTATTTACTGATCATTTGTTCGATAAAAAACTCCTTCAGAAAGTAGAAAGTTTGCCTGAGAAACAAAAGCAAATTGTACAAGGTGTCTTTTTTCAAGAGTTTTCACAAGAGCAACTTGCCCGGCATTTGGACATTCCGCTTGGCACAGTTAAATCGAGACTTCGACTCGCCCTTTCACGTTTAAAACAAGAGTTTGGAGAACAAAATGATTAATCATCACCCTTCACTCGATATTTTACAGTCTTATGTCAAAGCGGAATTACCCGCATCTATTACTGTTGCGGTTTCATTGCACGTTGATATGTGTGCCACTTGTAAAGCGATTGTAGACGCAAAAACAGCTGAGGTCGCAGATGTAGAATTAGCAACTCAAGACTATGTCACCGATGGTGAATTTGAAACCCAAATGCCATCTGGAACAGAACCTGAACTTGATTTAGAAAATATGCTCAATGCAATTACTCAGGATGACTCACTTGCACGTATGGAACCTACTGCTCAGAAATTTTTTGAAGCCGGTAATAAAACACTACCAATACCAAGAGCATTATCAAACATCAATTTTGGTGATTGGTTAAACCTTGGCAAGCTTAGTCGCAGCAGAATGGAGATACCAGACGGGAATCTACGCAGCAGCATGTTGTACATAGGGGCCGGTGGTGAAGTACCACACCATACCCATAATGGTTTTGAAATAACGTTAATTTTAGACGGCAGCTTTACCGACGAAATGGGAAGTTACGGCGTCGGAGATTTTATGTGGCTCAATGGCGAGCATAAGCATCAACCTGAAACAGTCGAAGGCTGTTTATGTTACACAGTTGTCAGTGATTCATTGCACTTTAGTCATGGCGTGAGCCGACTGCTGAATCCCATTGGCAGATTAATCTATTAAGCTCAGTTAGGAGAGAATTGATGTCGACAGACAAAATTAAAATTGGCATAAGCGCATGTTTAACTGGGCAGGAAGTTCGGTTCGACAAAAGCCATAAACGTTCTACATTTTGCATGGACGCACTATCTGAGTTTGTAGAATATCAGGCATTTTGCCCAGAAGTCGCCGTTGGATTACCGGTACCTCGCCCAACCATTAGGCAGATCCGCCACGAAGACATGATCAAAGTCAGTCGACCAGATGGCACTATGGATGTAACGGATGCGTTAACTGAGTATGGGAAAAAAGTTGCTGAACAAACCGACCATCTTTCAGGCTTTATCTTTTGCGCCAAAAGCCCGAGTTGCGGTATGGAACGGGTAAAAGTTTATTCAGCAGACGGTAAAGGTTCAGACTCATCTGGTATTGGTATGTTTGCAAAACAAATCATGCTCAATAATCCTAATTTACCGTGTGAAGAAAACGGTCGCCTTAATGACGCGGCATTACGTGAAAACTTTGTCATGCGCGTCTTTGTTTATCGTCAATGGCAGGAACTCAAGGCGGCAAAAGTAACTAAACATGCCCTAACCGAATTTCATGCAAAGCATAAATATCTGCTCATGACTCATCACATAGCGACCTATAAAAAGTTGGGGAACAAATTGGGCACTAGCACCTTGCCGCTTGAAGAACTAGCAGAGCAGTACATCGCAGACTTAATGGCCGCATTAAGTAAAAATGCAACGCGTAAAGGGCACTGTAATACATTGATGCACCTATTGGGTTACTTCAAAAAGTTCTTAACAGCGAGTCAAAAGCAAGAAATGCTAGAAAACATAGATGGTTACAGTAAAGGACTTGTTCCTCTGTTTGCGCCATTAACTTTGTTTAGCCACTATTTAAAAGAATACCCTAACGACTATCTATCGAAGCAAAGTTATTTTTCACCTTACCCTTTGCAATTACGTCTGCGATACGGGTACTAAACATCGATGAATAATCATTCAATTATTTGGTTCCGCAATGACTTACGTGTAGATGATAATCCCGCCCTCCAAAACGCATTAAGCGCCAATACTAAATTGGCGCTGTTTTTTAATTGCGAACCACAGTGGCGAAAACACCAGATGGCGGAAGTTAAAATTAACTTTATTCATCGCCACGTTCAGCTATTAAAAGCACAATTAGCGCAGTTAGGTATCGAACTCCTTGTTATCGATACCACCGATTTTAATGAACAACACACTAGCCTTGCGAAATTGTGTGAACAACACGATATCACCACGGTATACGCGAACTCTGAGTTAGAACTCAATGAGCAAGTTCGCGACAACAAGATCATCAAAAGTGGCATTAACTTACACCTTACTGAAGCCGATACGATAGTTCCCAAAGGGATCATCAAAAATAAACAAGGTGAGATGTATCGAGTTTTTTCAGCTTACCGGCGCATTTGGTTAGAACAAGTTCAAATGACTGGGTTTTCTCACTTTCCCCTTGAGAATCATCTCACTCAAGTTAACGACGCTTCCGACCAAAATCAGCTCTCAAGCAAATGGCCACTTGCAAACGAAGTTGAACAAACGGTTTTACCCAAGTTCTTTCAAACTAAATTAGCAAATTACAAGGTGGACAGAGACATCCCTGGTGTAAAAGGGACGTCTGGACTATCGCCTTATTTAGCCATCGGTGCGATAAGTGCCCGTAGCGTTTTAAAACGATTAATGTATAAACACCCAGACATTTTGTACTCACCCGACAGTGCCGAATTTAGTTGGTTAAATGAGTTGATTTGGCGAGATTTTTATCGCCATCTACTGTTCCATTTTCCAGACTTAATTAAGGGCCGGAGTTTTAATGCCAAATACGATCAGCTTCAGTGGCCACCTACCGAAACCTATTTCCAATTATGGCGAGATGCTAAAACAGGCTTCCCTATAATCGACGCTGCGATGCGACAACTGCAACAAACCGGTTGGATGCACAATCGTCTAAGAATGATTGTAGCGAGTTTTCTTACCAAAAACTTACTCGTAAATTGGAGATTAGGTGAAGCTTATTTTATGCAGCAATTAATCGATGGCGACTTTGCGGCAAATAACGGTGGTTGGCAATGGTCTGCTGGCACAGGTTGTGACGCTCAACCGTATTTTCGAGTTTTTAATCCGCAGTCTCAAAGTAAAAAGTTTGATCCGTCTGGCAAGTTCATACGTACATATCTACCAGAGTTAAGAGATGTGCCAGACAAATACATCCATGCCCCTTTTGAATATCTTATCCAACAGGGTCAAGCGGATAAATACTGGCCTGAAATTGTCGACTTAAAATCGAGTCGCGTAAACGCAATAGAATTTTATGGTATGAAATAATGTCTAAGCAGCCAGATAAACCGCTATGGTTAAGCCAATTCATCGAAGTTTATTCACAACTTTCGGTTGAAAACGTCCATCATATAATTGATGTCTACCACGAAGATATTAAATTTAGTGACCCTGCACATCAGCTTTCGGGTATGTCGCAACTGCTTAAATATTTTGATCAACTTTATAGCAATGTTACGGAATGCACTTTCGTTATAGACGAAGTGTTTTTTCAAGATAAAAACGCCGCTGTATATTGGACAATGACCTATCGTCACAGACGTCTTAACAGCCACAAGCCAATAACCGTAACTGGTCACAGTAAACTTGTTGGCGAAAAAGACAGAGTCACTCACCACAAAGACTATCTCGATTTAGGCCAAATGGTGTATGAACATGTGCCTTTAATTGGCCTCGTCATAAAAAAACTCAAAAATAAGTTATCGTCATGAGTGAGGCTAAAATTGCTCTGGTAACCGGAGCTACTTCTGGCATAGGTGCAGAAATTGCCAAAAACCTCGCAAACTCTTATCAAGTGTATGGTTGCGGCCGGAATGTAGATAGACTAAATACTCTGACTAAATCGAGTAAAAATATCTACCCGCTGCAGTTTGACGTCACCAACAAGCCAGAGATCGAAGAGGCCTCTAAAGCAATTTTTGATTTAGATTTAATTGTCCTAAACGCAGGCGACTGCGAATACATCGACGACACCATCAATTTTGATGACAAATTGTTTGAACGGATCATTAAAACCAATTTAATTTCCATTGGATATTGCCTCAATCTTTGGCTCCCAAGATTGAAACCTGGCGGTCACATCGTTTTTATCGGCTCGAGTGTCACCTATTTTCCCTTCGCCAAAGCAGAAGCCTACGGCGCTTCAAAGGCGGGTATCAATTATTTAGCCAATTCAATGAGACAATCTCTAGCGCCAAAAGGTTATACCGTTACATTGGTCGAACCCGGTTTTGTCAAAACCCCTTTGACCGATAAAAACACTTTTGACATGCCATTTTTAATGACCGCCAAGGAAGCCAGTGACGCCATTGTTAAAGGAATTTCGAAAAAGAAAAATCGAATACGCTTTCCACTTATGCTTATTTTGACCCTCAAATTTCTTTCCCTTTTGCCTGTTAAGTGGCAGACATTGTTAACTGTAAAGGACGTTTAAATGAAAAACATCGCAGTAATCGGTACTGGCGTATCTGGCTTAGTTAGTGCTCACCTTTTATCTAAACGTCACAATGTCACTGTCTTCGAAAAAAATGACTACATTGGCGGGCATACTGCTACTGTTGAAGTGAATTTAGACGGCAAATCCTATGATATTGACACTGGGTTTATCGTATTTAATGACCGTACTTACCCAAACTTTCAAAAACTACTTGGTCAAATAAGCATAGACGAACAAGAAACTGAGATGAGTTTTAGTGTATTAAATACACTTACAGGTTTGGAATATAATGGGCACAATTTAAATTCCCTATTTGCCCAGCGCAAAAATATTTTTAGCCTGACCTTTTGGCGTTTGCTACGTTCGATTGTACGTTTTAACAAAACATGCAAATCCTTATATACGGAAGGGGCAATTGACCCAAACCTAACACTTGGACAGTTTTTAAAAGATCAGAGGTTTAATGATTTTTTTGCTCAACATTACATTTTGCCAATGGGCGCAGCGATTTGGTCCACCAGCCTAACTCAAATGCGGGACTTCCCGTTGCAGTTTTTTATTCAGTTTTTCTACAATCACGGCTTACTTAATATTAGTGATCGGCCCCAGTGGTATGTCATTCCGGGTGGCTCAAAAAATTATATTCCTAATTTAATAAAACCCTTTGCCGACAACATCATTTTAAACTCAGACATCGCCAAAGTTATTCAAGATGAGACAGGCCCGATCATCGAGTTTTCAAACGGTGACCAACAACAATTTGATGAAGTCATTTTAGCCTGTCACTCAGATCAAGCACTTGCCCTATTAGATAATCCAACCGCCCAGCAACAAGATATATTGGGTGATATCGAATATTCACAAAATGAAGTCATATTACATACCGATACCAATTTATTACCCAAACACAAACTCGCTTGGGCCAGCTGGAATTATCAACTCGACGACAATCGAGATCAACCCGCTGCGGTGACCTACAATATGAATATTTTAATGGGATTGAAAAACACACCACACACGTTTTGTGTCACCTTAAATCAATCTCAAAACATTCAACCTGACAAAGTATTAAAGAAATTTATTTACCATCACCCCATCTTTAACAACAAAAGTTTTAAAGCACAAAAACGCCGAGAAGAAATATGTGGAACCAATAAAATTCACTTTGCGGGTGCTTATTGGTACAACGGATTTCATGAAGACGGCGTTAAAAGTGCACTTGATGTAACCGCAAGGTTTGGTCTCTACCTATGAGCAAACAGCTCAACAGCGGCTTATATGTTGGACAAATAAGACACCGCCGTTTTAGCCCTAAACAACATGAATTCAGTTATGGCCTGTTCATGGTTGCCATTGATGTTGATGAAATCCCACAATTAACGCAACAGTCTCGATTATTTGGCACAAACTGGTGGTCACCACTAAGATTTAAGCAATCGGATTACATGAAAAATAAAAGTGATCCAACTGATTTAAAAAAACGTATTAAAGACAAAGCGCTGGAATTAGGCGAAAGCCGAGAAATTGACAAAATAATACTTGTTGCTCAATGTCGTTGTTTTGGTTTGTATTTCAGCCCAGTAAATTTTTATTTTTGCTATAGCCAAAATAAGTGCGTGGTGATGATAGCTGAGGTTTCTAATACACCTTGGAATCAGACTCACTATTATTTAGTTAACTTAGACGTGGTTGGTGGGAGTACCAATAAAAAGGACTTCCATGTGTCACCATTTATGCCAATAGACATGACTTATCACTGGCGGGTGAGCCCTCCAAAAAGCAAGTTACTTGTGCATATTGAAAACCACAAAACTGACAAAGTATTCGACGCAACATTGACCCTTAAAAAGACAGTGTTAAACCGCCGAAATCTGTTAAAAGTGCTGTTTAAGCATCCCTTAATGACATTCAAAATCGTATTAGGGATTTATTGGCAAGCGGCTAAATTATTTGCGAAACGTATACCGTTTATCGCAAACCCAAAACCTTGAGGAAACTATGGAAAACATTAGAATCCAGTCGGATAATGAAATAAAACATTCGTGGTTTGAGAAGCGTTGTCGCCAGCTTGTTTTTAAGCAGTTTGAAAAACTGACAGACGCCGGTCTAACGATAAAAGAAGGCTCTAACGAACAGTATTTTGGCGATTTAAGCTCCGAACTGCAAAGCCAGATCATTATCCACGACAGTAGCACATTTGTTGACATGGTTAAGGGCGGTAGTATCGGCGCCGCAGAAGCCTATTTAGATGGCAAGTGGTCAAGCAATAATCTAGTCACCTTAATCCGCGTATTTGCTCGATTCCAAGCAATATTGGATAAACTTGAAAACAGTAAGTCTGTATTGTCGAAAATCGCAGATTGGCTCATGCATCGCAGTAATCGAAACTCAATGTTCCAAGCCAAAAAAAATATCATGGCCCATTATGATCTTGGTAACGATTTATACGAGCAATTTTTAGATGACAATATGGTGTATTCGTCGGCTATATTCAGCGACCCAGACCAATCTTTGGAACAAGCGCAAATAAACAAGTTTGAACTCATTTGCCAAAGGCTCGACCTAAAGCCTGGCGAATCCCTACTTGAAATCGGTACAGGTTGGGGAGGCCTAGCAATATACGCCGCTCAACACTATGGCGTTCATGTCACAACAACAACCATTTCTGACCAGCAATTTGATTACGCCAATAACCGAGTTAACGAGCTTGGCCTTAGTAGCAAGATCACTTTACTGAAAGAAGATTATCGCTTACTCACTGGAACGTATGACAAGGTCGTTTCAATTGAAATGATTGAAGCTGTGGGCAAAGAGTATTTTGCAACGTATTTCAAAAAGCTTAATTCTTTATTGAAACCAGACGGGAAGTTACTGCTTCAAGCCATTACCATTGCCGATCAGCGATTTGAATATTACGCAAACAATGTTGATTTTATTCAAAAATACATATTCCCTGGTGGTTGTTTGCCTTCTGTTACTGTGATGAACCAGCACCTTACCAAATATACCGAAATGGTGCCTATTACTCTGGCTGATATTGGTATCGATTACGCAAAAACGCTAAACCATTGGCGAGAACGTTTCCAAAGCAATTGGTCACATATAAATGAACTTGGTTACGACGAGAAGTTTAAACGCCTTTGGGATTATTACCTGTGTTATTGCGAGGGCGCTTTTTTAGAGCGTCGAGTAAGCACTGTCCATCTCGTCGCACAAAAATCCGTTTAGTCGAAAATAATGACGGCTATTGGTTCAACTTAAATTATCCGATAGCCCCATTCCCCATGTTGTTCCTAACAAATAACTGCATTTAAAGGTATTTTTCATAACGTATAGGGCAAAAACTTATACTGACAAATAGAAAAAACTGCTTTAGTCTAAATTTTACGCATTGGCATGAAATAACAGACTAATAATAAAATGAACATTCAAATTAGCGTGATCTTAACTTGCTTGCTCCTGTCTGCTTGCAGCGGTGGCAGCGATGGCGAAAGTAAAAAACAGGTTGATACCACACCAGACATTACAGACGGTGAAATTTCTCAAATTGTTATCAACGAAGCCGCTTCCCAAAACTCTTTATACGACGATGCAGACGGTGATTCCCCTGATTGGATCGAGTTATATAATGGCTCAGATGAAACGGTATCACTCGCTAATTGGTCACTTACAGACGATGTTGACGAGCCATCAAAATGGTCATTTCCAGCAATGGCTATTTCTCCCAAAAGCTATCTATTGGTTTGGGCGTCTGACAAAGATCGCCAATTTTCTGGGCAATACCGAACATTTGTAACCACTGAACACGATGTTACCTACCTCACGCCAAAATCGGCTGTTGCAAGTGATTGGCCAGAACTTAACTTTGACACTGCAGGTTGGTCAACGGGAAAATCAGGTCTTGGTTATGGCGATAATGATGACACAACTATAGTAGAAGCTGGAGTGCGCTCGATATTCGCTCGCTTTACCTTTAACCTCGATAACACCACAGCAATTGAACAATTATTTTTAGACATAGATTATGACGACGCATTTGTTGCGTACTTAAACGGCAAAGAAATCGCTCGTAATAATATTGGCGGATTGTTGCCAAGCTACAATACCCCCGCAACCGCTTCACATGAAGCTGTTATCTACTCTGGCGGTTCCCCTGAAAGATTTGATGTAAGCGCATTCATTGATGAACTGATAATCGGCGACAATGTGTTAGCAATTCAAGTCCATAACCACGGAGAATCGTCGAGTGATATGTCAATGCGTCCGTATTTAACGGGTCATATCAACAACGGCGAATTGCCTTTTACAAGTGGTGTAACGCCACCTGCGCTATTAAAGCTGACAGATAATGAACTGCATAGTAATTTTAAACTATCAAGTACCGACCCTGAAACCTTGTATTTAATTGATGACACTGGGGAGTTAGTTCATTCACTGTTAGTGGGTCGGCACTCACTTAATGGCTCAGTAGGAATAAATGACGAGGGTGAGTCAGTTTATTTTAAAGAGGCAACACCGGAACAAGAAAATTCGAGCACCTCGTTTTTAGGGGCCGTAATCAATGAACCAATTTATTCACATCAAGGCGGACTTGTTGATGACCTCAGTTTAATTATTAGTGGCGCTGAGACTGGGCAAGAAATTCGATATACGACGGATCACAGCGTGCCGACAGAAACCTCGCCACTCTATACCGGGCCAATAAATATCGACGCCGACACGGTTATTCGAGCAGCCATATTTGCACCCAATGCAATCCCTTCACCCACTTCGACACGCGTATTTTTACCTAATAAAGATCATGTTTTACCTATAATTTCTTTGGTCACTGAAGATAAAAATTTATGGGATCACCATAACGGAATGTATGTTTCAGGTCCCAATGCCAATAGTATCTTGCCATTTTTCAATTCAAATTTTTGGCAAGACTGGGAAAAACCTATGCATTTTTCCATGTACGGTCGTGATAACAATTTATTGGTTGAAATTGATTTAGGAGCCAAAATATTTGGAGGCTGGAGTCGCGCGAACGAACAACGTTCATTTTCACTCTTTGCTCGCGGGCGTTATGGTGAAAAAGAAATTGAAGGTACGTTTTTTGATGATCTACCCTACGATAAATTTCAAAGTTTAGTCCTTCGAAATTCGGGCCAGGATTGGCTAAAAACCATGTTTAAGGACATTGCGACAACTCGGCTAATGGCAGGCTCAAGTATCGATGTTCAAGCCGCTCAACCCAGCCTTGTTTATCTAAACGGAGCTTTCTGGGGACTATACAACTTACGGGAAAAAGTGAACGAACACTTTTTGGCGAGCAAACATGACCTAAACCCCGACCAAATCGATATTGTTGAAGCCAACGGCGTACTGGTTCATGGCGACAATAGAGACTTTAAAAACTTAATGGCATTTGTGGCTTCGAATAACTTAAACAATGACGACAATTACGCATATGTAGACAGTAAAATTGATATCGACAATTTTATGCGTTATCAAATTGCACAAATTTATTTCGACAACCACGATTGGCCTGGAAATAATATTAAAATGTGGCGTCCCAAAAACGGCAAGTGGCATTGGATTTTATATGACACAGATTTTTCGTTTAATAACTTCCCCAGTTGGCATGAGCAAAACTCATTTGATTCGTTAAGTTTTGCCACTACCGAATATGGTCCTGATTGGCCAAATCCACCTTGGTCCACATTACTACTGCGTTCGCTATTGACCAATGAAAGCTTTAAACATCGTTTTATTAATCAATTTTCAGATGACTTAAATAGTCGATTTGAACCCACCGCGGTTTCTCAACATATCGCCAATTTAGCTGCCCATATTGAGTCTGAAATTCCGGCGCAATTTCAACGTTGGACAGGCAGTAGTAGCACGCAACCGTGGCACAGCGAGGTTGCAATAATGCAAGAATTTGCCATGCTTCGCCCGGGATATATGCGCACACATATAAAAAACTATTTTGCACTAAATCAAGACTATGCACTCACCATAGACAATAATTTGCCGAACAAGGCCATGATTCAATTGAATTCAATCGAGTTAAATGACGCTTCATGGCAAGGTCGATATTTCTCTTCCATACCTATTCAATTTGAAGCTAAGCCACAAGATAGCGTAGTCTTTTCTCATTGGTTAGTTAACGGACAAAAAATGGAAGGCGCTAAAGTGCAGATTACCCTTAGTTCAAATACGAGTGTAGAAGCCGTATTTGTAGAGCCATAAGCCTGTGGGAGCTCGTAGTTTTTCTCTCGATTTGAATATATTAAATTCGTTTAACCAGCATGGGTTAGATGATCTTAAAAATGCAAAATTAATGAATCGGGTCGACAGTAAGTTTTTGTTACCTATGGCCCAATTGCCTTTATTGTTAAAAGACTTAAAGCCCCATTGCAGCTTGTTAAATATAAATGGCAACTTACTTGCTCAATATGAAAACGTCTATTACGACACGCCAGAATTTGATTTTTATCATCAGCACCACAACGGTAAACTTAATCGCGTTAAAGTTCGACGACGCTGTTATGCCGATCATGATTTAGCTTTTTTTGAACTTAAAATTAAATCTAATAAATCACGCACCGAAAAAACCAGAATTAAAATTGTCGCCGACAATGAAGCTAAGCAGTTTACAACCTTTACGACGCAGCAGTGCTTGCAGAAATTTGGGGCATTAATCGATGTTCAAAATTGCAATTACCAACGGTTAAGTTTGGCAAACGAACAGCTTGGTGAGCGGGTGACAATAGACTTAAATACTGAGTTTACAGACTTACAAACCAACAACACAATCACCCTTGACCGGGTTTGTATTGTCGAATTAAAGCAACAAAAATTAAACCTAAGCTCACCACTTTATCGAGTCTTAAAACACAACGGGTTGCGACCCAGCTCGTTTAGCAAATATTGTTTGGGGACGGCATTACTGCGACCAAATGAGATTAAATCTAATTTATTTAAACCTACCCTTTTGGCGTTAAAACGCCGCCACGGAGTTATTAATGAACCTAACGTTTGAACTTCTTAATACCGATTTTTTAACACGATTCGCAATTAATTTTGTTAGTCTAATCGTTTTATTACGAGGCATTTATTATCGAAACGATGCCCAAAGTGAATCTAGTTCTGGCTTTTTAGTCTTTGGTAATGGGGTATTTTTTGTCACCGCCCTGCTTCACGATGTCGAGATGTCCATGGGGTTCGCTTTTGGTCTATTTGCCGTTTTCTCCATGTTACGCTATCGAACCGAAACATTGTCAGTGCGTGATATGACCTACCTTTTTGTTTTAATTGCAATTTCATTACTTTCTTCGGTAAGTTCGCTAAGTATGATGGAACTTACTGGGGTCAATGCGGCTCTATGTATCATTACACGATTTAGTGAAACGTCTTTATTTACTAAAACCATCGAACACAAACTGGTTCGTTATGAAAATATTGCGTTAATTAAGCCTAGCGAAAGTCAGCAACTTTATGCTGATTTAGAGCAACGACTTGGCGTGGAAGTGACCAACGTTGAAATCGGTGATGTCGATTTTTTAAGGGACAGTGCCTTATTAAAAGTGTTTTATCGTCGTCCCGTGAACCCCATAGAATGAAGTGATGATATATGTTTTATAAACCTTTTAATTTATCAATCGTTAACAATACTGCCCAAGCTGCATTTGCTTTATCGGTATTGACGCTCTTTACATTACCCGCTGCAACAGCCGCCGAATCAATTGTTGAAAACGAGGCCGAACAAAAACCGGCTTTAGAGATATCAGGCAAGGTTATGGTTGATGTTCGTCAAGCAGATGATTTGTTTCTCGACGATGATTTTGAAGATGCATTACTGCGGCGCTTAGACTTAACCGCTGAATATACATTTTCTGAACTTTGGAGTGCCGAACTCCAAGTCGCCTACGACCAATTAGAAGAGAAAATAGAAGTCAAAGACGCCAGTATTAAAAGCAAATATTTTTCTGCCTTTAACGTTACGGTAGGTCAATTTAAAGAGCCTATGGGTTTAGAATATCTAACAAGCTCAACAAAAGTTGGGGCCATGGAACGGTCGATGGCAACCAATACTTTTGCTCCTAAACGCAATGCCGGGATCATGCTTAGCGATAACCAAAAGCGCTATACGTGGGCTGTCGGTGTATTTAATAACTCCGAATACATTGATTTTAAACAAACAGCGATAACCGCTCGGGCGACATATAACAAAAAGTTTCTTTTGCCATTCAGTCAAACCGATAAGTTCAGATTGCATCTTGGTCTTTCTGCCACCAGCCGCAATCAAGATCCAGATGACTCAATTCGAATTAACGAAGACTTAGAGCTTTATGGATCTAATTCAATTATAGAAAGTGAAAAAATCGACGCGACTGACCAATCTACCACCGGACTTGAATTTGCGTTTATAGCTGAAAGAGTTGTTTTGCAAGGCGAATATTTTAACCAAAAAGTCACTGCCGCCCCAGACTCGTCAGACTTAAACAGTCAATACGATGGTTTCTACACACAAATGACCTACACCTTAACCGGTGAAGAAATGGACTACAAAAATGGCAAACTCGGAGGCATAAAACCAGAATCGGATTATGGTGCTTTAAGTTTAGTGGTTCGATATGGTGAGCTAAATGCGCGGGATAATTACGATGGTACTGAAGCGACATCGCTTTATTACGGTTTAAACTACACCTATAGCAAACATCTTAGAGCCCAGCTTGGTTATCAACAAGCCGATATATCAGGTAAAAACGCTTTGCTCATTAATCAAGGTTCCGCGACCTCTTTGAGGTTACAGTATTCATTTTAAATAAAGGTTCCTTACCCTGTATAATAAAAAACGGTCACCTTTGGTGACCGTTTTTTATTGATGGCATAACGTACTCACGTCATCAACCGTATTGAAAATTGTTAATTATTTTGGTGCCCGAGTAATGGTAACCGCACCGTCAATATGGACGTCACGTTGTGGAAACGCAATAACAATGTTCTTTTCTTCAAATAACTCGCTTATCCTGAACCTGATGCGACTTCGAGCCATTCTCAGTCCTCCTTCAACACTTGAGTTAATCCAAAAATTAACGTCAAATATTAGCGCGTTATCGCCAAAATCCTCAAACGTAACAATCGGTTTTGGATCTTGCAATACTTCCTGCTGCTCATCTGTCGCCTGTTGAATTAACGCCGCAACTTGTTTTGGATCTGAGCCATAGGCTACCCCAATTCGTACAGTAGAACGGACTAACCGGTCTACTAACGTCCAGTTAACCACGGTATTTTCCAGCAGTTTACTGTTTGGTATTAGCATATGAACCCCGTCCACTCGTCGTATACGAGTTGACCCCGTATTGATCTCTTCAACCACACCTTTAACTTCTTCAACTTCTAAAAAGTCGCCTATTCTTATTGGCTTTTCCCACATCAAAATCCAACCACTGATGAAGTTGTTAATGATGTTTTGGGCTCCAAAACCAAAACCGATGGCAATGGCACCCGAAAGAAATGCAAACGCAGTTATCGGCACATTTAAAATGTCTAAAATGGTGATAACCAAAATCGCTATCGCAACAACATAAAACAATCGTTGCATCAAGTGAATGACATTAGGGTCGGTGTGTTTTGACGCCAAATTTTGACTAACACGTCGAACTAACATCTTAGTTAGCTTTAGACCCAAAACAATCAATATCGGTATCATAAGCAGCCCACCAAAGGTGATGGGTTGCTCCGACACAGTAAATATTGTTGTCCCTAATACATCTCTAATCGAACTAAATGTTTGCTGAAAATCCATAACTTACACTTTTATTTCGTCGTTAGTTTGAGAATTAATAAACACTTTTGATGGGTCCACCAAAAATCGCTTACCTATTGCTTCACGGCCAAACAACATTAAGTAGTTCATGTCAGAGCGGTCAGTCAACGATATTTCAATCATCCACTGCTCGTCACCTAACTCACATAAAGTTTCAATGACGTAACGTTGCTCTGCTTCACCGTTTGATGATTTCACTTTGCGAATATCACAAATAGGTGCAATACAACTGACGACCTTGTCAACATTATGGACGTCAGGATGAATATCAAACTTGACTAAAGGCTTGCCTTTTTTAACTACTTTTTGAATATTATCAACATGTAACGATGACGTTTTAGCGCCAGTATCCACTCGTACTTGTAAATCACCTATCGCCAAATCTGGCAATGCTATCGATTCTAAACGCCCTATGATTTTTTTGTTATTCATCACTGAGTCCTAAATTTAAATTTGCATACCATCAGGTAATAATTGGCCCTGAACAGTTTCAATTTGCTCTACAATGTCCTGGCTATCTTCTTCAAAGTCAGCAATGTGGAACATAGCTTCACCTTCCTGCACTAACGGAATATTTTGTTTGCCAATCAAAATACCGCTGCGTGTTGCTTTTACAACATCGATGACTTCACCAAATGGACTACCGATTTCAGCTAAGATATCGTTTTTCTCGATTTGGTCACCTAAATCAACTTTATTGTGAACAATGCCACTCGCATTTGCCCGCATCCAGCCACTGCTATTAGCAATAAAAGGTTCTAATGGTTTCCGTTTTTTGCCCGAGCTTCTTCGCATCATGCCTAAAAACTGTAAAACATTTAATATACCTTTCATTCCAGCTCGGATTGAAAACTCGTCAAATCGTAAAGCTTCACCGGCTTCGTACAACAATACCTTAGTATCATTTTCTACTGCCGCTTGACGCAAAGAACCGTCTAATACGTTTGAATGCAATACAACAGGAACACCAAATACTTGGGCTAACTCTTTAGTAGCATCATCGGTTAAATCGGCACGAATTTGTGGCAAATTAGAACGATGTATCGCACCTGTGTGCAAATCAATACCGTAGTCACACTGTTTGACTATTTCATTCAAAAATTTAAACGCAACACGACCAGCCAATGAACCTTTACTTGACCCCGGAAAACAACGGTTTAGGTCACGTCGGTCAGGCATATAACGGCTTTGATTTACAACGCCATATACGTTAACCATAGGCACAGCAATTACAGTTCCACGAATAATTTTAAAGTTCTTCTGGGTGATAAGACGGCGGATAATTTCAATCCCATTCAACTCGTCACCATGCACAGCTGCACTTATAAATATTGTTGGTCCTGGTTTTTTAGAGCGAAAAATATGCACAGGTAAAGATACATCAGCATCGGTATACAATTTAGCAACGGGTAATTCAATTTTACGTTGCTCACCTGGCATAATTGTAAATTCGCCAATTTTTAATGGCGCCATCGTCATTCCTTTCATATCTTTACCTACTAACCTTTACCGCGCGTTTTTGTCGCATGTAGTTTTGCATTTTTTTCAATAAATTCGATAACCATTCCGGCTACGTCTTTACCCGTCGCATTTTCAATACCTTCAAGACCTGGAGAAGAGTTAACTTCCATAACCATAGGTCCGTTTTGTGAACGCAGTAAATCGACCCCACATACATTCAAACCCATTATTTTTGCTGCGTTTACCGCAGTCTCACGCTCTTGTTTCGTTAACTTGATCACTTCAGCAGATCCGCCACGGTGTAAGTTAGAACGGAATTCACCTTCAGCACCTTGACGTTTCATCGCGGCAACCACTTTACCGCCAACCACCAAACAGCGAATATCGGCACCACCAGCTTCTTTAATAAATTCTTGAACCAATATGTTTGCTTTTAAGCCCATGAACGCTTCAATAATCGCTTCAGCAGCTTTTGCCGTATCGGCTAATACAACACCAATTCCCTGTGTACCTTCAAGTAATTTGATAACAACGGGTGCGCCACCAACATTTTTAATTAAGTCTTTAATGTTGTCTGGCTTGCTCGCGAAACCAGTGCGCGGTAGACCAATGCCCCTACGAGATAACAATTGTAAAGAGCGTAATTTGTCACGAGAACGACTGATAGCAACCGATTCGTTAACGTTAAACGTTCCCATCATCTCAAACTGACGCGCAACCGCAGTACCGTAAAACGTTACCGACGCACCAATTCGCGGAATAATCGCATCATACATTGGCAGTTCTTTACCATGGTAACGAACCGTTGGACGACTACTCGTGATGTCCATGTAGCAATGAAGAGTGTCGATAATATCCACTTCGTGACCCATTGCTTCGCCAGCTTCTTTTAAGCGACGAGTTGAGTATAAGTTTGCGTTGCGAGATAAAATTGCGATTTTCATAATATTTTGTCCAACTTTTAAGTTTGTTTCCGTTTCACTAACGGGTTAATGTTTAAAGAGTGTAGACTGCATTTATCAAACAACAAAACGCAATATTTTGGTCGGTTTAATCAATTTTTTTGATTAGACTGGTAAGAAAGAAAAAGCCATGAAAATTGAATTACTTAAAACATTCTTGGAAGTAAGCCGTACGCTGCATTTTCGACTTGCGGCAGAATCGCTCTATATAACTCAATCCGCTGTGAGTGCACGAATTAAACTGCTCGAAGACGATTTAGGGGTCATGTTATTTGACCGCAGTCAAAAACACCTCAAATTAACACCGGAAGGCAATCGATTAATAAAACACGCCAACGAGCTGTTATTAATGTGGCAGAAGACCAAACAAGATGTTGGCGTCTCTGAACATATTTCGTCGCAACTGGTCATTGGGTCAATGATGTCTATTTGGGATATTATTTTGCAGAGTTGGTTACAAAAAATTCATCGAAATTTAGATGACTTAAGTTTGATGACAACAAACTATAGCCCTTTTGAATTGCGGAAAAATCTTCTTAGTCGCCTAATTGATATCGCGTTTTTGTTTGAGCCCCCTTATGTCGAAGAACTAATGACTGAAAAAGTCGCTACAGTTCCTTTAACGCTAGTTTCATCAGAACCAATGCCACTAAATTCAGCAATAAATATGGATAATTATGTCATGGTTGATTACGGCGAGGCCATTAATGCACAGCATTTAAGGGAGTTTAGTGCAGCGCCACCGCCAAAACATATGATGAGCCAACCTAGAATTGCACTCAATTTTATATTAGATGCCGGAGGCAGTGCTTATCTTCCCCGTCAGATGACGTTTGAGCATATTGCGTCACAACGGTTACATCTAATTGAAAGCGCACCGGTTTATTCCCGGGACGTGTACGCCGCATATTTAGCTAAAAGCCAAAAAGTAGAAATTATCGAGCAGGTTTTGAATTTATTTCCCCACATAAAATTTTAGGGCATAAAAAATGCGCTTCGTAACTGTAAGCGCATTTGCAAATGTTAAGTTCTGTTAAAACCACTTATTCTTTTTAAATAACCAAATTTGTACAGAAATTATAGCCACTAAGCTTGCTACAAAAACACTAAACGCGGTCGAGCTTTCGGCACCTGGGATACCCCCAACGTTGACTCCCCACAATCCTGTTAAAAAACCCAGCGGTAAAAATATTGCGGCCACAATCGACAACACATACATTCTGCTGTTCATTTGCTCGGCAAGACCATTACTTAACTCTTCTTGTGTCACTGCAGCTCGGTCGCGGACAGAATCTAAGTCTTCGACTAAACGGGTGAGATGATCAGTGGTTTCACGCAATTGAATTTTTTCTGAAGCGGTAAAAAATGCAATCTTTTCACTTATCAGCTGATTCATCGCTTCTTTTTGTGGGGACAAATAACGTCGAAGTGAAATAATTTGGCGTCGCACATCTGATATTTCGTTACGCAGAGCATAGCTATTGTTCGTTAAAATACTCTCTTCGATAACTGAAACCTTATCTTCAATATCTTCAATGGTGTTGGTCATTCTAGAGATCAATAGATCGGTCAGTTGCACCACAAGATCAGTGGCAGACTTTGGTCCCGTACCATTTTCCATACTTACAGCAATATCGTTAGCCGATAATAATCTCCGACGTCTGGTACTGATCACGCGGTTTTTGGTTACCCACAGGCGAATTGACACCATATCTTCTGGATCACTATTGGGCGCTAAATTAACACCACGCAATGAGATGAGTAAACCATCGTCTAGCGTCGTCGCGCGGGGACGCGTTTCATCACACAATAATGCATCAGCAACGACGGGATTAAGTCCACTGACTTCCCTTAAATAGGTCTGGGTTGTCTCTTCTGTGTAGTCAAAGTGCAACCAGCTTGGACGGTTATTATCTAACTCATTTAATGACGGAATGGGATCTGCTGGCCCTTCCGCATTAAAGTAAAAGCCATAAATAAAATCTGAATTTGACATAAATTAATCAAACCTTATAAGTTTGTTACCTGTAGAATTACCGCTAAACATACACAAATAAACCGAAGTCGCACATCAATTTATTCCTAAAACAGCGTTTATTTTATGCCGCGTTTCGCAATTAACTCGGGCGACTAAGGCTCATTTGGTGTTTTTCCCACATCGTGGTTAACCTCTGTATCTGGTTGTTTATTTTTTTGCTCAATTTGCCATTTCTTTAGCTCAGCAAAATACACATCCCAGACACATGGACAACAACTACCGCCGCCACAACATTCACTCAAGCCGGGTTTTTCTGGTTTTTCCATACAAATACCGCGCGGTAAACTTATACCATTCCACCTAATTATTCGTCACTTAGTGAGTATACAAAAGATTTTGACAGTGAAAACTAAGGGCTGTTAATTAGTTACGATCCATCTGTATTACAAACTTGGCAATAACTTCGTGATGATGTTCTACAAGATATTGCGACTCACATTGGCAATACAGCATGCCGCGATAATCCATGCCTAAGTATCTGAAGGTCAGTTGAAACATCTGTTCAAAACAGTTCGGCGGGATCTTGTCGCTGCCGGTTGCTAAAACAACCACTTGTTTACCCCGTAACTGCCTGCCTTTGGCTTTTTCCGTTTTTAATAGATCAGACCAACGGTCAATAAATGTCTTCATTTGTGCACTGGCACTGTACCAATACATTGGCGTCGCTAGAATTATTCTGTCGTATTTAAGTAAGCCCGCCATGAGGGAAATAAAGTCATCGTTATAGTCTGCATTATAATCAAAGGGGCTTATCTCATAATCGTTAAGATCCACCACGGTCGCATTTATGATTGTCGCGTAATCATGAACGAGTGCGCTTGTATTACCGTCACTTCGGCTAGAACCTAAAATAATTACCGTTGACTCAGACATACAAATTCCTCTGCGCTGGAATGTCCGATAGGTATTCAACAAATTCGACTTCATATCCGTCAGGGTCAATAAAATACGCATTCTTTCGGTATTCCTCGGCATCTGAATATTTGGCTAGTTCAAACCCAGCTAACCTTAATCTGTCGATGACATCTTGTAAGTTAGTGGTTACAAATGCAAAGTGCGCCATACCAACAGAGTTGGACTTCAAGTCACGGTTTTCACCGGAACCGCCGTCATTAAATGTTAAATAATTGTAATCATCACCAAAATGTAGCCAGTTTCTTGGTGTGCCATACCAAGTCGACTGCCCTTCCCCACGAATAACCCAATGCGGAAATGCGGCTTGATAAAATGCTAACGATTTTTCAAGACTGACAACCACTAAATTTAAATGTTCCAGTTTCATTTTTGTTCTCCTTATTTCAAATTCATAACGGCATTAAATAAACTGCAAAAGCGGTAACCCAGTTGTTTGTCGTTCATTCGTTCGGTTTTGGACTGCCTAACGTTGTTCTCGGCGCAAGTTGAAGTTAATTTTCTAGGTGCCTGATCATGTTGCTTTGTATTTTTCATTTGATTCTCCTAATGCATTTCATTTTTTAATAATTAGCTCGATTAAGCTGTTGCACATCCTAAAACCTCAAGTTAACCTGAGGTAAAGTGTTATTTTGAAAAAAGTGAAAAAAAATGGAACAAGAACCTACATGGGCCGTCGGGCGAGTGGCAAAACGGTGCGGCGTAAAAGTATCAACGTTGCACTTTTATGAAGAAAAAGGATTGATTAGAAGTTGGCGCAATCAAGGTAATCAACGACGCTATAAACCAGAAGTATTACGTCGTATATCTGTCATTAAAGCGGCGCAAAAAATGGGGGTGAGTTTAGATGAAATAAAACATGCCTTTTCGACATTACCAAACAATAGAACGCCAACTAAAGAAGATTGGCAACATTTAAGTCAATTATGGCACGACGCCCTTAATCGTAAAATTCACCAATTGGAGAACCTCCGTGACTCACTGACCGGATGTATTGGTTGTGGTTGTTTGTCCCTGAATTCGTGTCCAATTTACAATCCCGACGATGAGCTTTCCAGTCAAGGACCAGGACCCGTTATTTTAGATTCAAAATAATAGCCGTGAAGATATGATAACAATCCACATAACGAACAGGTTCGTTCAAAGTCTCCTCAGAGCTGTGATAATTAGCCAAATTTATGTCTTTTGCTAAAAACTTTACATCATGATTAGAAAATTATTTTTAATCTGCGTAACCGCTGCCAATCGCTCTGAACGGCATATCGAGTTCCAGTTCTGGTATTTGCACTCCTAACCAAGCAGGAAATGTATTGCTATTAGGGCCAGGGAATAATGTGTATTCATCAGCCCACGGATACCTTGCAACTGCGGCAACGATTTTAGGAATGAGTTTTTCGGCTTTTGCACCTTTAATTGACAATACTTTTTCTGGCTTAGCGCCATACCAGTATGTATCAGGTGTTATGGTTTTATATTCTTTAAGTGCTGGCAGTCCACTGCGAACACGCCACCCGACCACTTCATATACAGTGTACTCTACGGCCTTTTCAGGTTTTATCGCAACCCACGTATGCACGGCAAACCATCCGCGCCAACTAAACGCATCTGCTGCGTAAAACTCAATAACCGCCGCTTCTTCGACCCAAGGTTTAGGTGAAATACCAGCAGGTTCTCGACTGGCCGTTCGCCAGTTGGAATTTGCACAACTGGTGACAAACATTACTAAAACCAAAACTAATAGCGCTTTCATTACAAACCCAAACTGTTTATTTACTTAACTCCTACAAAGCATAAAGCCTTGCTTGGTGATTTCAATTCAGAAATTTAACATTCAGCAATATTTATTCAGATACAGGCGTTTCTGGCTTTATTAAACTGACTATGCCTTTTATTTTATCTTCACTATAGGTTGTTTCTTTGGTTACCAATTTAACGTGATTTTTTTCGTCAAACATAAACAAAGGGGTATACCTATTTTCATATTTCTTTTTATAGTCTTCCCATGAAAACTCAGCTGTGATCGACGTCTTTTTAAGGCTTGCGCCTTGTGATGACATACTCGCTAACTTCGAGTAACTCACGTTGTTAAACAAACCTAAGCTCTTCATGTATTTTTCAGTTGGCAAATGCCCTTCAAATTCTTTTTTATCCGTTGCACCTAGACCTGCCACATGTTCTTCACCAAACAAAAATTGATAGTACTGGGTCACTAGAGAATTCATTTGTTTATGAGGTGACAACACTAATAGATTTCCAATACCTGTGAGATCCATTGTACGTTGTGCATGTTCAGAACTTGGGTTACCAAAGTAAGTTGGGATGCCTTCCATTCGAGCCGCAGAAATAGCTTCCCAGTTAGTATCAGCAATCTTTACCTGCAGGCCAGTTTGCATCAGCTCTTTAGCCAACAACCGGGCAAAATGATTCCCGCCAAAAATTAAGAATCCAAGTGGTGCTGGTTCACGCTCACCTAACATTTTGGCAATCGGTTTGGCGGTCAAACTTTGCAATACGACGGTGAATATAATCACAAAAAATACCAAGGACGCCAAAATACTTGCTTCATCCATGCCGTTTTGTTCGAGTTTTATAGAGAATAATGCAGAGACTGCAGCGGCAACTATGCCTCGCGGAGCGATCCAGCTAATAAGTGCTTTTTCTTGCCAACGCAGTGATGACGACATCGTCGATAAGTAAACACCAATTGGCCTTGCAACAAAAATCATACACAATAGAAGCACCGTTGAGTTCACGCTGATATCGGCTAATTGAGCCAAATCAACCCGAGCCGCCAAGATGATAAATAACCCTGAGATAAGCAATACACTTAACGTTTCTTTAAATTCGATAATGCTATTAATCGATACGTCTTTTTTATTCGCTAACCAAATCCCCATTATCGTAACCGTTAACAGGCCACTTTCATGCGCCGCAACATTAGACAGTTGAAAGGCACCAAGGACAAAGGTAAATACCGCGGTGTTGATAAGGTATTCAGGGATCAACCCACGCTTTAAGGTAACACTTAACAAATGCCCAAATAAGGCGCCACAGATAACGCCTACAGACACTGTTTTGCCAAATGCCACGAGTGTATGTTGTATCGCATTTTGAGTTGATATTATGTATTCAAAGGTTAGTACGGCGAGGATTGCACCTATTGGATCGATGATGATCCCTTCCCATTTAAGAATTTGTGCCACATTTTTACTGGGCCGAACCGTTCTTAACATAGGTACGATGACCGTAGGTCCGGTAACCGTAACAATCGCACTAAACAAAAACGCAATTTGCCATGATATGCCTAATACAAAATGGGCGACGGGCGCGACTACCAGCCAGTTAACTAAGGTGCCTATTGTGCAAAGATTTCGCACGACTTTACCCTGTGATCCCAACTCAGAAAAGTTGAGCGACAATGCACCTTCAAAAAGAATGATTGCCACTGAAAGCGAGACCATTGGAAACAATAAATCACCAAATAACTGCTCACTATTAAGTTGCCCAAAGACGGGGCCAACCATAAGGCCAATAAGCAATAGCGGTAAAATCGCCGGAATTTTTAGTTTATGAGCAAACAATTGGCAAGAAATAGACAGGATGCCTATCAAAACAAGTAACGAAATAGGTTCGAAATCCATGAAGTAAAGTTCTCAATTATCCAGTGAAGAAAAAGAGTAATTGAAAAACGAGTAGATACCAAACTAATTCTAATGCTAATTTGGTCCTCTACTGGACTGCAAATACCCAGTGTGTAACACACTTAATGTTATAGCTTGTAAAACGAACTTTATAAAAATACTTTTAGTATTCCGTTAACTTTTATTTCTTTAATGGACTCTCTTAAATAAAAATACCGCGTGATCACTAAGATGGATAGAAGGACTGATTGAAAACAACGATTAGCAAATTTACTTAAGGCTGTTAATCTTTTAAACATTACCCCTGTATTAATTTAGTGCGGGCTAAAAATTACAAACAACTATAAAAAGGTAAAATCATGGAATTATCAGTTTTAATTATAATGGTCGCGCTGTTGCAATACAGTTGGTTCACTTTAAAAGTGGGTGTTTCAAGACCAAAATTCGAAGTCACTGCACCTAATATTAGCGGTGAAAAAACATGGGAAAGGCTCTTTCGAGTGCAACAAAATACGTTAGAGCAACTTATCATCTATATCCCATCGTTATTAGCGTTTACCTATTATGTTAGCGCGAAATGGGCGTTTATTCCGGGTGTTATATTTATTATTGGTCGCCAACTTTATGCGATGGCTTATGTTAACGATCCATCAAAACGCACAATCGGTTTCGCACTAACTTTTTTCAGCAATATGGCACTCGTGTTAATTACTGCAGGTTTTATCGTTGGCCAACTATTGTACAAATAAAAAGGTAAATAGCCGGGTGATATGTCACTCGGTTTTTCTCGCGTTACCTGACGCCTGCGTAAATATATTGTTTAATCAATTGGAGGTGAGTGTTACTACCTAAAAGTGACAAAAAGCACTTCTTTATGGTGAGGCGCTTTCCTCAATGCGTATTTATTCATTATTACAAATAGTTGCAATCATAAATGTACTTAAAACCGACAAAATACACATTCGTAATTATTTGAATAAATACCACAGGTAAACACTGGCAGTAATTACCATAAACAGAATTTATCGAACGTCTTGTAATTAACCTAATCATTGCATGTTAATAGCAAAAATAGTGTTAATTTTGAATATACTTGCGGTTTAACCTAAGCGCCATATATTAAAATGTAGACGACTAAATTTCTCTTAAATGTATTTTTTACCAAAATAATACACTTACACTACAATAAGCGTATAGTATCAGGTTGAATCGCACCTAATGCGCAACAACATATTACGTAATGATAATGACGAGGGAACTGAATTGAGCAACAAGACTTACCTGTTTAAAAATTCGATCAATCAAATGCTTGACCTAATTTCGAATCTTGAAGCTGGTCAAACAAAAATGCCTAATGATATCGAATTAACCAAACTGCTAAGCATCAGTCGTACTACTGTAAGAACGTGTGTTGAAGAACTTATTAAGACTGGCGTTATCAAACGTGATGGTTTTAATAAAATCGTTTTGCGACCACCGACCAAGGAAGATTATTACGAAATCGACGAGCAAAATTCGACTAAAGAAGTCCAAATTGAAAAGTACTTTTTGAATCTAATTAATACGAGTCAGTTATTGCCTGGTGATCGATTTTCAGAGTTAAGTTTAGCTAAAAACTCCGGTTGCACTACGGTTACCGTACGTGAGTTTCTAATTAAATTTTCGAATAATGGCTTAATAGAAAAAATTCCACGTGGACGTTGGAAAATGGTTAAGTTTGACGATAGCTTTGCCCGAGAATTAATCGCATTTAGAGAAATGGTAGAAATGCGCGCGCTGACAGAACTACTTAAATTCCCAAAATCACATGAAGTTTGGCAATCGTTAAAAGTTCTTTTAGAAAAACATCAAGAAGTAAGAGCGGATTTAGAAAATCGGTACTTGGAGTTCCCAGATCTTGATAGAGAATTGCATTTAATCATTCAGAAAAGTTCTCAGAACAGATTTACTCAACAGTTCTTCGACATTGTTTCATTTGTCTGTCACTACCACTATCAGTGGGATAAAACCGGTGAATTAGAACGTTTTACAGTCGCAATTGATGAACATATCGACCTGATGAATAATCTTTTAACACACAATAACGCAGGCTCAATTATGAGTATGGAAAAGCATCTACGAAGTGCCGAAAGCACGCTCTTGCGTTGTGTTCATGGTTTAGAACAGTAAAAAAATTAAGTCTAGCGACTTTAATAAAAGTCTAAAATCGTCAATTGAAAATAAAAAAGCTCAAATATAAAAAATTTGAGCTTTTTTGCTATTAAAGATTTATCAGCTAACTTTTGTTAAAAGTAGCCAATTGGGTTGTTAACTTGGTAAGTTGACTAACGACTCGGTGGACAAATCATGTATAGAATGTGCGCCTGTTAATGTCATCGCTACTCGCATTTCTTTATCGTACAAGTCTAACAATTGCTCTACACCCTTTTGTCCCTGCGCCGCTAGGGCATAAATATATGAGCGACCTAATAAGGTGCAATCGGCGCCCAACGCCAACATACGAACAACATCTAAACCAGAACGTATTCCTGAGTCGACAAATATTTTAGTCTCACCTTTAACCGCATCAGCAATCGCAGGTAACGCGCGGGCAGATGACAAAACACCATCAAGTTGACGACCACCATGATTTGAAACAACAATGCCGTCGGCCCCAAATTTTACTGCAGCTTTTGCGTCTTCAACATCAAGAATGCCTTTAATGACCATAGGGCCATCCCAGAATTCTCTTATCCACTCAAGGTCTTTCCAGCAAATCGATGGATCAAAGTTATTCCCTAACCAACCAATATAGTCTTCAAGTTTTGTTGGTTCGCCACGATACGCTGAGATATTACCCAAGTCGTGAGGTTTACCAAACAGACCAACATCAAATGCCCAATGAGGGTGAGTCATCGCTTGTAAAATTCGACGAGATGCCGCAAATGGGCCACTCATTCCCGAATGCATATCGCGATAACGTGCGCCGGGGACTGGCATATCAACAGTAAATACTAAAGTTGTTACACCTGCTGCCTTAGCTCGTTGCAGCACATTTTTCATGAATTCACGATCTTTTAAAACATACAATTGAAACCACATTGGTCTCTCAATCGCAGGTGTCACCTCTTCAATTGGGCAAACGGAAACCGTGGACATGATAAAAGGAATGCCTTTCTTTTCAGCCGCTTTAGCCGCTTGAACTTCACCACGGTTTGCGTACATACCAGTAAGACCAACAGGCGCTAAAGCGATAGGTAAATCTAATTTTTCACCAAATATTTCGGTGCTTAAATCAAGCTCAGACATATTGTTCAATACGCGTTGCTTTAGCCCGATGTCCGCTAAGTCATCAACATTACGACGCAGTGTGTCCTCTCGGTATGAACCTCCATCAATATAATGAAATAAAAATGGCGGTAGGCGCTTTTTAGCCGCTGCACGAAAATCCGTAGGAGCTGAAATTATCATAACCTATCCCTTTAGTTTGATTTAGGCTTTGTAACGTTCAACAGTTTGTTGCTGAACCCCTAACCCATCGATGCCTAAACGCATTACATCACCTTCTTTTAGATATAATGGTGGTGTCATTCCAAGACCAACGCCTGGAGGTGTACCTGTACTGATAATATCGCCAGGTTGTAAGCTCATGAATTGGCTTATGTAATGTACTAAGTGTGGCACTTTATAAACCATGGTATTGGTCGAACCGTTTTGCACTTTTTTGCCGTTAAGTTCTAACCAAATGTTCAGGTTATCAAAATCTTCAACTTCGTCCGGTGTCACTAAATAAGGACCAACAGGACCAAAAGTGTCACAGCCCTTACCTTTACACCATTGACCAGCGCGCTCTATTTGATATTCGCGTTCTGACAAGTCGTTAACGACACAGAAACCAGCAACGTAATCCATTGCATCTTCTTCTGATACATATTTAGCTTCTTTGCCAATAACGACACCTAGCTCGACTTCCCAATCACTTTTTTCTGATTTAGGTGGCAATACAACGTTGTCGTTTGGACCGATAATAGAAGATGTTGCTTTGAAGAATAAAACCGGCTCTGGTGGTACATCCATACCAGACTCAGCCGCATGATCCGCATAGTTCAAACCAACACAGATCATTTTCCCTACTTCAGCTACAGGCTCTGCAATACGGACATTGCGGTCGACCACTGGTAGGCTTGAAATATCTAATTTTTGTAATTTAGCCAGACCGTTATCGTTAAAAAAAGCTTTGTCGTAATCATCAAAATGACTAGACGCATCGCGAAGCTCACCTTGGCTGTCTAAAATTCCAGGTTTCTCTTGACCTAAGTCGCCAAATCTTACTAATTTCATAATTACCTCTGCTTCAATTTTTTACATTATTGTTCATTTAAATCAAAAATTTTATCCATCAGTTCCCAGCTTTGGCCTTCATTCGCCCAGGGTAACTTTTGTTGAAAAGTGCTCATTAACGCTTCCCATTCTTGTACTTTTTCGCTTTGTTGGTCGACTCTTGTTTTGTTCTCAAAACTGAATGTCTCGTCGACATTCATGATCATAAATAAGCGGTTTCCAACCAAAAAAATCTCCATTCCCGTAATGCCTACTGACCTAATGCTTTCAACAATTTCAGGCCAAACAGCACCACTTTCGTGGTATTTTTTGTATTCTTCAATTAACGTTTTATCGTCTTTTAAATCTAGGGCAAAACAATACTTACTAGCCATTTAGTTCACCTGTTGCGAACGTTTGCCATAAATAGCAATAACAACAAAGCACAATAACGGCAGCACAAATGACGCTTTAGTCGCCGAGAAACTGTCAAATATTGTGTTCATATCAATGATTGATGCCTGTGCCATTGGCAAGAAAGTCCCGCCGACAATAGCCATAATTAGTCCAGCGGCACCCAATTTGGCATCATCGCCAGTGTCAGTTAACGCTATGCCGTAGATAGTTGGAAACATCAGTGACATACAGGCGGATATTCCAACAAGGGCATAAACCCCTGCAACGCCATCTAAGAATATAGTTAATACAGTAAAGAACATGCCGCCTGCAGCCAGCAACATCAATAACTTACTTGGGTTAATGTACTTTAATAAGAAAGTACAAATAAAACGACTCAAACAGAATATGATCATCGCGTAAATATTCATCATTTGCGATTTTGCTTCAGCTGCTTGTTCTGTCATTCCTAGCTGGACAAACACTTCTGTGCCGTAGTGAATAATGAAAGTCCAACACATGATTTGCGCACCCACATAAAACATTTGTGCGATAACACCTTCACGATAATTTCGGTTTGCCAACAGGCGTTTAAAAGTACCTTTTAAATCAAGCCCTTCTGACACAGTTTCAGTACGCGGCATTTTTTTAATGGCGATAACAAAAAGGACCAACAATACGACTACACCAATCGCCAAATACGGATTACGAATTACCTCTAAGTCATTGGCCGTAATCGCAGATAGCTTATCCAGCGCAGCAGCTGAACCGTCTGCCGCGAGGGCCTGACGTTCTGCATCTGAAGCTGGGTTTAGTTTTTGAATGATAAATTGGGTGGCGACAAACATACCGAGTAATGAACCAACAGGATTAAACGCCTGGGCCAAATTGAGTCGTTGAGTTGCTGTTTCTTTTGGTCCCATTGATAAAATATATGGATTTGCACTCGTTTCCAAAAACGAAAGCCCACAAGTCATTACAAAAAAGGCCAATAAAAACGGCGCAAATGCCTGGGCACCAGCTGCCGGTATAAACAACAACGCACCCAACGCATAAAACCCTAATCCCATAAGCAAACCTGCTTTATAGGAGAATTTTTTTATAAAGATAGCAGCGGGAATGGCCATTACGCCATAACCACCGTAAAACGCCACTTGCACCCAGGTACTTTGAGTTGTACTCATCTGCAATACTTTTGAAAAAGCTTTTACCAAAGGGTTCGTTATATCATTTGCAAACCCCCACAAAGGAAAACACAAAGTGACAAGGATAAAACTAACAAGGTATACCTTTGGCACGACTTCTTTTGAAGATCTTTCACCACCCTGTTGAAGGTCAGCAGCGCTGTTTGCGGTATCTGTCGTATTCATAATTGGCCTTATTTTATTATTTTTATTAGTACAAATTTATAAAACGTTTAGTTATTGATCGTTACAAAACCACCATCAATTGGGAAATTACTGCCGGTGATGAAGGAAGCTTCATCTGAACATAAGTATTTTACTAATGCGCCGATTTCCTTTGGTGTGCCCATTCGACCAATCGGTTGTGTTTTTGATAATGTTTCAAACATTTCATCGACTTGGTCTGGGTAATTTTTTTCTAAGTAGCTGTCGACAAACGGTGTATGTACTCGAGCTGGTGCAACGCTGTTACAGCGAATACCGTCATTAACGTAATCTTTAGCGATAGAATAAGTCATGGTCAACACCGCCCCTTTACTCATTGAATAAGCAAAACGGTCAGGGATACCAACACTAGAGGCGATTGATGCCATGTTAACGATAACACCTGATTGCTGCTTTTTCATATGGCCAACAACCGCTTGAGCACAGTTGTAAACCCCTTTAACATTGACACGGTAGACTTTATCAAGCTCATCTTCTGGCGTTTGTTCTAATGTACCAACAGAGCCAATTCCGGCATTATTAACTAAAACGTCAATACGGCCGTGTTTGTCGGCAATATTATCAAAAGTCTCTTTTGTCAGTTGATGATTAGACACGTCCAGCGCAACTGCCTCGGCATTACCACCTAGAGATTTGATCTCATCCACGGTTGTCTGCGCGGATTCTAACGATAGGTCAACCACAATGATGTACTGCTCCGCAGATGCTAATGCGATAGAGATAGCGTGACCGATGCCGCTGCCGCCGCCCGTTACAATTGAAACTTTTTGCGTATTCATCTTAAATCCCATGATTTCTATTTAATCGTTTTGGTTAACGATTCAGTTGGTAAAATTCGTTTGCTGTACCGCACCAAAACCGTTCTTTTTCCTGTTCTGATAAGTCACTCACTAATGTTTGTGAAAGAGTCAGCCAGTCAGAGTAATTGCTTTTTAAATTCACCACTGGCCAATCACTGCCCCACATCATTCGGCTTGCACCAAATGTCTGATAGACATGATCAAAATAATGTTGGAAATGAGCGCTACTTTGTTGATCAGCATTCGCTTCGGTAGTTAATCCTGATACTTTGATATAAACATTGGTTAGCGGTTTAAACACCGCTAATTCATCTGCCCATAATTGGAACTCATTTTCAGTGATATTGGGTTTCGCACAATGGTCGATCACAATTTTGAGTTTTGGGTGACGATTCGCAAGGGTATAAATTGTTTTCAAATGTTCTGTTTTAACTAATGCATCAAAGGTCAAATCTAGGTTCACTAAACATTCAAACGTCGGATTAAAGGCTGGATTTAAAATCCATTCGACATCTTCAATGTCTTGCAACATTGGCCGTACACCTTTAAAAAAAGGATTAACTGAAAGCTGCTTTAAACGTTCGACAACAATTTGACTTATTCCATCAAATTGAACCCAGCCAACGACACCAGACACCAGCTCATTTTCAGAGGCCAATTGCAAAAGAAAGTCCGTCTCTTCATCACTATCAGCCGCCTGCACTAAAACCGTATTGCTAGGTAAATTTTTTCCTGCAACTTGAATATAATCCGTCGGTAAAAAATCGCTATACAACTCCGATAACTCAGGCGTCAACCAGCTATAGTCGCCACGACTCAACTGCCAAAAATGCTGATGGCTATCTATAATTTCAGTGCGGGCATCTGTCATTAGTAAGCGTCTCTAGTTGGTAATGGCGCATCTTGTCGCAACAGCCCATCATCTTTAAGCTGAGTCCAAAACGCCTTTGGAATATCGTAGTTAAACAACTCTATGGCTTGATCGACTCGTTTGGCACTGCCCAAACCAGGTATAACTGTCGAGACCGCAGAATGTCCTAGTGGAAATTGTAACGCCGCGGCGGCAAGTGGTACTTGAAACTGCGCGCAGATGTCTTCAATTTTATTAACTTTCGCCACCACTTCAGCCGGCGCAGGTTCGTAGTTGTAGTAAGGTGTAATCTTACTATTTTTAACACCTGTCGCTAGAATCCCCGAGTTATAGGGACCACCTAATATAATGGATGCTCCGTGTTGCTCACATTGAGGTAAAAAAGTGTCTAACGCGTCTTGCTCAAGTAATGAATACCGACCGGCTAATAAGAAACAATCAAATTGACCAATTCCCATAACCCGTTCGCAAATTTCGGTTTCATTTACACCTAGGCCAACGGCTTTAATTACACCTTGGGAACGAAGTTCATCCAGCGCTTTATAACCGCTAGAAGCTAGTTGTTGGTAATAATAAGGGTCTTGCTCACCGTGAGTATCTACGCCAATATCATGTACTAATAAAATATCAATTTGAGCCAAGCCTAAACGCTGTAAACTATCTTCAAACGAACGCATTATGCCGTCGTAGGTATAGTCGTAGTGCGAGTCAAAAGGCATTGGGGTGTCAAAACCGTACCTAAGTTCTTTTACATTTGCTTTGTGATCAGGAGTTAAAGTTCGGCCAACTTTGGTGGAAATTACATAGTCAGATTTAGGTAATGTTCTAAGCGCATCACCTAGTCTTCTTTCGCTTAAACCCAGTCCATATCTCGGTGCAGTATCATAAAGGTTAATCCCCGATGCTTTTGCTGCATCAAGGGTTTCTTGAGCTTCATTATCAGAAATAGCCTTGTATAAATTTCCAAGCGATGCCGCTCCAAAACCAAGTTCTGAAACTTCAAGACCTGTGTCACCAATTTGTCTGTTTTTAAACATCGATTTTCGACTCCACTATCTAATGGTAGGCAAACAAGAAGGACCAATTCCTTCAAACTTTTTGTACGTTAACACAAATTCTTGGTGCCCTAACTCTTCAGATTTAGATTGTTTGCCTTGCGCTACTTCTGTCACCAATTGGTAAATTTCTTCACCAACTTGGTCAACGGTTGCTTCACCGTTGATGACTTTACCAGCATTAATATCCATATCCTCGGACAAGTTTTCATAGGTTTCTGGATTAGCACAAACTTTAATAACAGGAGAAATTGCAGAACCGACAACAGAGCCTCGGCCTGTTGTAAATAAAATGATATGGGACCCAGATGCGATCATTTCGACAATTTCTGCACTATCGACAATGTTTGGAAAACCAAACATCGGGTCGCCGTCAGGTACAACGTCCATTAAATACAAACCACCTTGGGTTGGAATATCACCTGGCTTAATCAAACCATGTATTTTAGAGCTGCCCGATTTAGCGTACGCCCCCATCGATTTTTCTTCTTGAGTAGAAAGGCCACCTTCAGCATTGCCTGGTGCAAAACTTCCGTAGCCCATGCGGGTATAGTAATCTTCTGCTTTCTCGACGGATTTTATAATTTCAACACCAAGCTCTGGCGTTATGGCTCGTTCAGCCATGATCTGTTCACAACCGATTAATTCACCAGTTTCTTCAAACATACAAATAGCATCATCTTCGATAAGCTTGTCAAAGCAACGACCAACCGCAGGATTTGCACCTATACCACTTGTTCCGTCAGAGCCACCACAAATAGTCCCGACAACAAGTTCATTCATGGCCATAGGCACTAACTCAGTTTGATCCGCGATTTCACGAAGTCGGCTAACACTTGATAACCCAGCTTCAATGGTTTTCCTTGTGCCACCTGATTGCTGGATAACAAGTGTTTCTACTGGTCTGCCGCTTGCTTCGACAGTTTTGGCTAATTGCTCGCGGTTAAAGCCTTCACAACCTAAAGAAACAATAAGGACACCACCTACGTTCGGATGACTGCACAAACCTTCCATTATTTTTAACGAATATTCATTTGGGTAACATCCAGGAAAGCCAATGAGTTGTACCTCATCATCAGTTGAGTCAGCAACGACAGAACGAGCAACATGGTGCGCGCATTCCACTAGGTAAGTGACTAATATGACGTTACGAATACCTTTGCGGCCATCCGCTCTTAGATAACCTTTCATGACTCTTCCCCTGTTCGACTCTGGCGTGTGTGGCTAGCAATATAGTCACTTTTCATATTGTGCATATGGATGTGTTCGCCAAATACAATATCCTGTGTAGCGGATCCAATTGATACGCCGTATTTAATAATTTTGTCGCCTTTGCTTATCTCTGTTCTTGCGATTTTGTGGCCGACAGTGATGTCGGTTGTCATAGCAACTTCGACTGTTTCTAAGGTCGTTAAACTGCCAGCAGCCAACTGCTTGCAACATACAAAAACATTGTCAGCTTGGTGCAGCAATACAAAATGTTTGTTTATCATTTTTACATCCTATTGAGATCATTAAGCCAAGCATTCGCCGAGGAACAACTATGACACTCGCAGCTAAACCTAATTTTTATGCGCATCGAAAAGCTATTTCCGGATATCGTGAATTTAAACAACATTCAAGCTCTTCGTCAATAAATTTGTGTATTTTTATATTTAACTCTACACATTTGGTGTATAAAAATAGTCAAACATCATAATCAATACGACCAAATAAGGTTTCAGATAGCCTTTTATTGCCCGCTTAAAAGCGTTTCAAAATGGCCAATTTCGAAATTTCAAAATAGCTGATACTTTGATAACAAAAGAACACCTTAAAAAACGTAAAAATGACTAAATGGCAGGCAATTTAAAAGCCAAGTTTGGGACGTCAAGATGTGAGCGAGCCCATCACTTTATAAACCATCAATAAGGTAAATTTTATTGCTGTTATATGGTGATTGTGAGGTTATAGGAAAAACAGTCGCACCGGTGGGGTATACCAAGACGCGTTGTTAAAAGGTGAATATAAAAGAGTGTAGGACTTGCGACCATGTAAACTAGCATTAAGTTGTGCTTCCCTAACCCTATGCTATTACCTCCGGTGAATAATTTTTCCACCGAAGGTCAGGTTCCGTCTTTTGTGGTTTGGCTTATGCCGCTAAGTAACAGCTAAACTAAGCGTTAACCATTTCACTGAGCTTTTGAAAGGATGCCGACGATTTATCCTTAACATCACAGATGCTAAGTAAGTCATCGATAAAGTGCATAAGTGCGCGGTATTCTATTTGTTTAACAAGAGCTTGCTGAGTTCCCGTCAACATGTGATACATGGTCGCAGCGCCAAAATCACCAACAATAATATTAGCCTCGTCATCAAATAACGTATTGTGAGCATAGAGATCACCATGGCAAACTTGGTTTTGATGTAAGTGTTCAAAGACCTCTGTCATCTGATCTACCATTTTATTTATCTTTGAAATTGGCAAACTCAGACCGGGGGCAAAATTGTCACGAGTGCACGAATCAAAACACGGTGGCAAGCCTAGGTTATAAAAATTATCTGGGATTAATTCCATGATTAGCGCTAAATAGCCAGCTTCATTAACTTGGGCTAATGACTGAATAAGATTAGGATGATTACCTACTTTTAAACACGCTTGCAGTTCGTCTTGAGGATAACCATCGCTGGTCACTTCACCTTTAAATACTTTAACTGCTACGTCTTCTGGAAACTGATTTTGTGGTTTACGCCATTTAGCTTTTGAGATCACTCCCGAGGCTCCTTGCCCAAGCACTTGTTGCAGTTCAAAACTATCGAAACGAACCGTAGGCACATCTTGTATTTTAATGTTAACTTGGCAAAAAGGATTACCAGAAAATGCCAACCATGCCAATTTAGGCAAACCTAATAATTGCTCAGGGCATTCGGTAAGTTGATTAGCTGATATCCTGATAAGTTCGAGGTTGTGTAAATGGCGCAAGCTTTGTGGCAAAGTTTTAAGCTGGTTCCCAGCTAGTGCCAACTTTTGCAATCGTGGGCGATAACCTAACGACTCCGGTAATAACTCTATTTCGTTATCGGTCAAAATCAACCAACGCAACTGTTCTGGTAAAGCCTGTTCTGGAACGTGTTTGATTTGGTTCGCTTTAAAGCCGACCATTTCAAGGTTTTTGCATTGACCTAACACCACCGGCAAACTGGTAAATAAGTTATTAGAAGCAAATACAATCTTTAGCTTGTGCAGTTGGCTAAACTCTGGCGGTAAACTGCTTAGGCGGTTTCCCGACAAATCTAATATCTCTAAACTATCCGCTAGGGTCAAAATTTCCATTGGAAATGAAGTTAAATCTTGTTGGATTTTTAGGTGCTGTGCGCCAACGAGTTCACCAGATTGAAGTTGAGATAGAGTATGCAAAACAAAACGTCCAAATGTTGAAAAACAAATCGCGCGTAGTCTACAAGGTTTTGCCGAAAAAATCAGATGGCGTTACCGACTAATTGTGGAACGCCATCTCAAATTGATGTTGCCGCTTGGCCATTTTAAGTCGCTGTGATAAGCATTTACCAATGGCTCAGGGTAATATCGAGTAGGTGGAACGATGAACAATTAGGCTTCATCGCCACACAAACCCGCATCTGAATTTAGTCTAGTTTTGATTCCAACTCAGTTAATTTGGGCGCATTGGTAACATTTGTCTCGCCATTATTTTTAGTGGCTAAATCACCATACCAATAAGCGCCAACCGCATATCCCATTTCAACGTCTTTCCAGTGCCACACTTCCATATCTAAAGTAAGTGACTTAGAAAATGGCATCGTATCAAGTGAGCGAGTACGTGTTTCAACACTATAACCCTGCGTATTTCGTTCATTTGTCTCTTTGCGATTTAACTGATTATAAACGTTACTCGCCGGTTGAGCATGGAATGGGTGTTGGTAAAAGTCGGTACTTATACCGCCCCACGAATACCCATAATAGTCTTCGGTACCCGTTCCAAAAATTGATGGGAATGTTTCGCCGTCAACATAGATTTTTTCATCGCCTTCACCCCACCAGCGGGCAATCGGATTCCAAATGGTCAACGTATCACCCACATAAACCCCGCGGCCACTTAATTTAACGTAATTCCAGTCTGAGAACGGACGAGTGGCAACAGGATATTCGCCACGCCAGCTCGCATGAAAATAAAGTGAGCTGTCATCCCATTTACGATCAGTGACTTTAACCTGAAGTGTAAAATCGACAGGCTTATTGGACATATTTAAAATCGACACTTTAGCTGTTTTTTGAAATGGCATAACCCAACGAGTCGTTAACTTACCGGCTTTGGTGACCGTTCGATACCAACCTTCAAACGGGTTTAAGCCAACGCCAGTGCCAAAAAATTCACTAATTGGTGTATAGACCGTTTGTTGCCCATCAAATTCTATTTTTAAAACAACTGAACGTGTGATGTTTTTATCACTATAATCATTCAGTTTTAATGACAATTCGTTAATCGCCGACGAGCCGGTATCGATATCTAACGATTTCTCCTCACCGTTGTTTAACGTCCCAGCGATTGCATTAACCTGACCTTCTACTGCTTTGTACGGTGCATTAAGTTGTTTTGCGACTTTTTCCATCAAAGGTATTGCAGCTGTAAACTCTGCCGCAGAATAACTTTCAACTTTAGCTGTTTTGTTATATTCACGATAAGTCATTTGGTAAAAGAACGGGCGTTCCGAAACGGTAATTTTTAGACCTTTGGCATATGGAATTGGATAGAATGAAACCGCAGAACGAAGCGATTCATGCGCAAGTGGGAAGGGTATGGCGCCTTTACCATTTAACAACTCAAACATGTTGCCTTCTAGCACAGGCTCTTTTGCGCCATCTATATAAAAGCGAATGATCGAATTGGTCGTAGCTTTTTTATCATTTTTCCACGGCATCCAAGTACGCACTAAAGCCCCCGGACCTTTTGCATCCATTAAGACCCATTCATTACCATTTGCTGTTTCTTCAATTCTAATAAAGTTTTTATCTTTTTTATTACTGTTAAAATCATGATTTAAAAACCATGTTTCTGGATTTTGTGGATCGTCAGACGCCCTGTTGTAACTAGACTCTTGCTTTAGCCTAAATTCTGCGTCTGGATAATGCGTAATCAAATCCCGGTCAATCATTTCTGTTAAAAGCGACTCTACCGAAATAAGTCTTGCGCCCCTGTCCTCTCCGCTGCTGGTTTTTCCTGACTCCGAATTGTGGGTTAAATTAATAACACTAAGGGCAAGAACCCCTAATAAAACGACAATTACGAAATATCTTAACTTTGGCATTATATTTACCTTATGAGTTACCGCTTATTTTCTACTAAAAACCGAACATTGCACGGGTAGAAACAATCTGATTTTGAAGCTGATAAATGACTATTTTTAAATTTGTAGAAGCTAGGCCAACTGAATAAACGTCAGTGATTCAAAGCTTCTACTTAGATTACTTACTAGAAGCGCGACGTTTACCGACCAATAAGACAAGCGAGCAGATTAGAAATGCAAATGCTGAAGGCTCAGGTACGTCAGTTACACTAAATGTAACGCTGCTATCAACGGATTCATACCCAAAATTAGCCAAGAATATGCCTGTAAACATGCCATCGTTACCCAATAACGTTAGGGTATCTGAACCGGCTGTATGAGCAGTAAAATTAAGCGTTGCTAATGTCACTTGAGCACTGTTAATTGGGTCAAAAGAAACGACAAACTGATCGATATCTGCGCCGCCAGGAAATGACATAAAGTCTAAATTAAATAGACTGTCACCTAAATAATCGACAGTTTGTAATGCTTCATCATTAATATCAAAAGCGAAACCTTCTAACGTTTGCTGCGTTGCATTATCAAATACAACGTCGATAGTAAAATCATCACCTACTTTGATATCTGTAGATGAAATTTCATAGATAATGCCAGCTTGTGCACTTGTAGATAAAATCAAAAAGAGTGAGACCAAACATGTCTTCATCGAGTTTTTTAGTGATATTAGTGTTTTCATTAAAAGTTACCTATTTATTATTGTTTTAAAATGCCGCCACATAAAGAGTTAGTGGCGGCAAGTTGATTGATTATTGTTGACGGTAAATAGCGTAAAGCTGACCGTAATCTAAGCGTGAAATGACACCATCGTTATCAAAGTCAGCAGCGGGCAAATAACCCTCGTCGCTACTTCTTAAACCATAGACAGCCATAAATGCCGTAATGTCACCGCGGTTAATTTCGCCATCGTTGTTAATATCACCAGCAATTTGTGGTTCTGGGAACGTGATGACATAAGCAACAACCGATTTTGCATTTATCTCGGTTTCTGCACTTGTTTCAGTCATTTTAGTAAGTGACATCTGCTCACCTTCTGCCGATGTCCCTTCAAACCAAGCAACACGTTCAATAGTCGCATCACCAAGTTCTTCGCCATTAATATTAAGCGTTGTATCTAAGTGCTCAGCTTCATTGCTATTCATAACCCAAAGGATTAATTTATTGCCATCGCGAAACGCCATGGTTTCAACATTGGCTAAACCTGTTTTTTGGGTTGGAATATAATGCGCACCAGCTGGGGCATGGTTACCAAACATTTTCATGATGTAGTAAGCACGCATACGCTCACCTTCACCTTTGTTCGCGAAATAAATAGCGCGTGTTTCACGCCCGATACCGCGTGACCACGGTTCAAAAAACAATTCACCTTCCATACCTGAACGATAAAACATAGCTCGGCTAGACATTCGACCAATTGGAAAATCCATGTCCAACTCGACACCATAAGTAGGGCCAGTTCCTAGACCCGTTTCAGTGTGCCAAACAGACAAACCCAATTCATTGGCGTTATTAATAAGAGTGGTCCAAGTTGCTTCCGTCGCGTTGTCATAACTATGAGTTGAAATTCCTTTAAACAAACCAAGCGCATTTTGATTTTTGTAGCTGTTTAAAATAGAGATCGCTTGCTTAGTGCCCCAAGTTGATGGTCCTGAAAACTCTGGCTCAGGCACGCCAGCGTAGTCACTTGTTGTTAATAGACGTTTAATTTCTTGTATCACGGCAACTTCGTTTGTTGCTGAAACCACCTGAGACCACTCTTTAACCACGCTCATTACACTAATTGCAACGTCGTTATCACTCATGTACTTGAGATAATCAGCTAAAAATCGTGCGTACTTTTGAATGTTAAGTTTGCTTGGTTCGTAACTACCGCCATTGTGTCCACCGCCGGTATAAATCCAGTCTGGTAGATTATTGGTTGTGCCATACCCGTCATAATCAGATTTTAATGTCGCCCAAAACTTAAGGTTTGGATTAGATTGTCTCGCCATTTTCATTGATAAAACGGCTCTATTGTAAAAAGCCAAATTTGGTGCACCTTCAACTAATTCTTGTTTACGGTCGTAAGACACTCGTGAATAGTCGAATTTAATGTCTTTGAATACCCAATCTGAAATTTGTTGCGAATTACTGGCATTATTTAGGAAGAATTGCGAGCGCTCCATATCTGAGCCCATCAAGGTAATTTCTTGTTGAGGATCAGTTAAGTCAATCGTAATACTGTTTTCAACTTCAACCGGGCGCGACCAACAAAATTTACTTCTACCTGACGCTGGGTCACCAAATACGCTATTTGAGCAAGAGACATCTTCATATACCGTTTTATAAAAGAAAGCGCCTTCTCTGCCATAAGCGACTTCATGATAGTCAGTTAAGTAACATGTATCACCTTCTGAACCGCAATATGTCCATTCTTCGCCCTCTGGCGCAACTGGTTCTTCAGTAACCGGTTGTCTAATCCAGCAGTGCTTGTATTTACCCGGTGCAGCGTCACCGAATACCGCATTTGTACAGCTCGCGCCATCTTCATGGGTTTGAAATGCAAATAACCCATCACGACCAAAAGCGACTTCATATGTGCCTTCAAATGGACAGGTATTACGTTCACCTATGCAAAAAATCCAGCCGGCCCCCTCTGGCGGTGTTAAATGTGATGTATCTTTACGTGTCCAACAGTACTTTCTTTTTCCTGGCAAAGGGTCGCCAAAAACCGAAGGCGCGCAATACACGCCATCAGTATGATATTGATAAGCAAAAGCGCCATTGACCCCAAAAGCAACTTCTTTGCTTCCGTCAAATTCGCAGGTTTCTAACGCGCTAGAACATAAACTCCAGTTAGCACCAGGTGGAATGGTTTCCGCTGCTTGGGAAGCGCCAGCAAATAGGCCTAGACACATAACAAGCATGAGATGTAATGATTTGAAATACGATGCGTATGAGACTTGTGCTTTAGAAACACGAATCTTCCGCTTTCCTCGGTACTGATTTATTCCGTTTTTAATTTGTTGATGATTACTCATAGTAATACCTTTTATTTTTATTATATTTTTCAAATTACCTGTCGACTTTTGGCAGTAAATTCATTCCACTACCGTTTCTTTCATCTTTATTGTTAATACACCTCGGTTAATACGTGAACATTCAACCTTCCTAAATAAACGACGATCGTCACTCGCAAAATACCAACGAATTAACGAAATCAATTTCAACCATAGGTGGTAAAACCGCATGCCCTTACTCCGGCCTAAAATTTAAACAATAGAAAATACGAAAACCGTAAATATTCGTTAATATTTCGAATATTGTTGTGAGGTTGGCGGATATAAAACAATGTCGAGACGTGGTGAAATGGAACTAAATTTCAGGTAGATAAGGTAATAATTTAGGAAAATATGCTGATTGCAAACATGACAAAAAGAGCACGAAGGTCATTAATACGTTCATAGTTTGTAAATAAGAGCGCACATATTTTGGGTTCAGCGCCCTCGAATTACGATTAAAGTGTCATTAATTGCGCTCTATTATTACTCGATAATAAAGTAGGTCATGCTAATTTACCGCTTTTGGTGGTTTTAATTTGCGGGAGCCAGGAACTTTGGATGCGCTAATTTCCGGCGAAAATTGAACCATTTTAATGCTGCCATCTTCATTAAAATCCATACGCTCAAAACTTGCAGAGCGTCGGAAGAAGGTGCCGTCATTAACATCACTCCGATGGTAAAATAAGTACCATTGGTTCTCGAATTCAATTGCAGAAGTATGCGCTGGAGAATCTGTTTGATCCGGTGTCATTGGTCCCATGTGAGTTGCATAGGATGAAGGCAGTGGCGTATCTGACATAAAATATTCAGTCCTTGCCCCGCGGCGCGCTAAAAAGTAGTACTTACCGTCTCGTTTAAACACTGTCACAGCTTCGTTTACCTGCTCTTTTGATAGTCTGATCCAAGGTCCATCTAACTCTGTCATGTTCGATTTGAGTTTCGCGCCCATGACATGCCAACCGGGAGCGCCAATATCCACTTTATGATCATTACCATAAATATAGGCTTGGCCGTCGTCATCAACAAATACGGTTGGGTCAAAAATAGAGGTTATCTTGTCAGTGACTGCTTCTTCCCAAGGTCCGATGGGCGTTCGGCTTTTAGCGACGCCAACATGTGTTTTTTCATATGGAAAGTAGAAATAATACCAACCATCTTTATAGGCAACATCAGGTGCATTCATTTGGCCCGATGCCCAGCTATACTCCCTAGGTTTGAGCACTACGCCGTGATTTATCCAGGTTTTTAAGTCCGATGATTCCAAAACTAAATAATCTTGCATGCTATTAAAACTTTTTGCATCAGGTTGGTCATGAGATGCGTAAACATAGACTTTGCCGTCAAATACTTCAGCGGCAGGGTCAGCTACATACAAAAAACCCGCTTCGCCTTTTTTTAAGATAGGGTTAGAAGGTAACACCTCAGCCTCTTCTGTATTGTCTGTTTTAATAGGGGATGTATTGCACGCAACGAGTAAACTCATTACCAGAGCCATTGTTAATGTTGCCATAACCTTAATTCGTTTTTGATCCATCTAAGTACGCTCATGTTAATTCGGAAAATCTAAATTAAAAAAGGCTGCTAATATTCATTAGCAGCCTTTTTCAGTATTATTCTAAAAGTACCTTGCAATAAAAATACTGCTCTATAAAGGTACTAGACTTTGACTACCACCATGTGGTGTAAAGGGCGATTAGAATGATTACAACAACAACCGTAGCAATATTAAATCCTTTGGTCGTTTCAAAACTGACTTCACTTAAATCAACACTTTCATTACTCGATTCAGCTTTACCTGCAAGCGAAACGATGACGCATAATGCCAAACATAATAAGAAGACAACGCCTACACGGTCCATAAACGGCAGTTCAGGCCAGTAAACTTTGAGTAGTAATGAGAACCCGGCTGAACCTAATGCAGCAGCTAATGCGCCGGCAGATGTCGCTTTAGACCAGAACATACCCATAACAAATATCACAACAATACCCGGCGTAAAGAAGCCCGTGAACTCTTGGATATACTGGAATGCTTGGTCAAACTTACCAAGTAATGGTTCAGCGACAAATAGCGCGATTGTTAGTGATGCTAACGCTGCAACACGGCCAACTTGTACATAATGACGTTGCGACTTGCCTTGTTTCATCTTGGCATAAATATCCATAGTGAATATTGTTGAAATACTGTTAGTCATTGATGCTAATGACGACACAATTGCCGCAACTAATGCCGCAAATACTAAACCTTTAATACCGACTGGCATTAATGACATCATCGAAGGATAAGCTTGGTCAGGTGCGCTTAATTGAGGATATAGAATAACTGCAGCGATACCAGGTACAACAACAATCAACGGCATTAGTAATTTAAGGAAAGCAGCAAACGCGATGCCTTTTTGGGCTTCTTTTACATCTTTAGCCGCTAAAGCTCGTTGAATAATATATTGATTGAAACCCCAGTAGCTGAAGTTCATTATCCACATACCACCAACTAATACCGATATACCTGGTAGGCTCATATAATGTTCATTTTCAGGGGATAAGATCATGTCAAAATGAGCAGGAGCATGTTCAGTTAAAACACTAAACCCAGCGATAAAGCCTTGACCATCAGAAACCGCGTCTAGCGCTAAGTAACTTAGTAACAAACCACCAAAGACTAACAATACAACCTGTAAAATGTCGGTATAAGCAACCGCTTTTAAACCGCCGTATAACGAATAAGCAATAGAGAATACAGCAAGGAAGATCATGCCATACATCCAATCTACGCCTGCTACCGTTTCGATAGCTAATCCGCCTAACCAAAGTACCGCGGTTAAGTTAACAAATACATAAACTGCTAACCAAAATAGCGCTAACGTCGTTTTCACTTTGCTATCAAAACGTTGCTCTAAATACTGTGGCATAGTGTAGATATTGTTTTTCAGGAAAATAGGCAACATGTATTTACCTACAATAATTAGGGTAATGGCCGCCATCCATTCATACGATGCTATTGCGATACCAACCGCATATCCTGAACCAGACATACCGATAATTTGTTCTGCTGATATGTTAGAGGCTATGAGTGATGCGCCAATTGCCCACCATGGTAAAGACTTACTCGCTAAAAAATAATCTTCGGTATTTTTACCGCCTTGTTTATCTTCACGTGAAATCCACAGCGCTAGCATTAGCAGACCTAATACATATGCAATGAATACCGTTGTATCCAACATTTCTAACTTCATTATTGTTCCTTGGGATGGTTCTTATTTTATTATTAGTAAACAAGCGGAACATCAAAAAACCGTATTTTTAATATCAGCAATAATAAGACATTGAATTATTTATATTTTTGACGGGAGATTGTGGGTGCCTAATATACATAACAAATGCCGCAATTTGATTCGATCCAAAAACTTAAAGGGGCTAACAATATGTTGGCCCCTTTAGTTATCTACCATGATAAGTTAGACACGTTAGTCTACTTTTTTAGGAATGATCTTAAATAAATGCGAAGCACTGCCATGTTCTGGAGTTTCATTTATGCCTGTGGCCATATAAACATAAGCCGGTTTGCCATCGATAAATAAGATTTGTGGGCGTTCTAAACGACCATTTATTTTACCGCGATAGACAATAGAGTCTTTGAGCGCCGCTTTGCCAACATAGTGCTCCAATGCTTCAAAAGAGCGTGTAATTTTTTCCTCTGGGAAAAACATGCCGTCATCTGAGCGCCAAAGTAAACCACCACCGTGATCGCCTTTTAAGTTACCAAAATCGCGACTCAGCAAATAGACACTGTCTTTGTACTCAAACGCATAAGCATCTTCAATGCCTGCACGGGTTGTTGCACTTTTGTGATAAGTGTATGGTCCTTCTAAATTATCAGAACTTGCTATACCGTAAGTGAACGCGCCTCTTTTTTTCTTTGGATTTTTCTGAATAACAGATTTTAAATACAACAGATATTTACCATCTTTTTTAATCAGGCTTGGATTAGAAACACCCAGTCTTGCGTGATAATTCCAAGCAGTTTTGTCAGTAGATTTACGTAAAATGGTACCGTCAGCCTCAGCACTTTTAGCCGGTCGCCAGTTACCCTTTAAGTCATCGGCGACAAACATAATAATTCGTTGTGTTTTTAACTGGTTGTTAGAGTTCACTATAAAAGTAAGTACATACTTTCCATCTAAGTATTTAATTGTAGGGTTGTGCGGGGCATTAAAACCGGTGTCCAAATCGGCAACCGCTTTACCAAGATAGGTAAACGGGCCTTCTGGTTTATCGGCGACATAATGGCCTATTTCGCTATCTTTAAACCAACCGCTAAAATTTTTTTGGGTTTTAGTTGGCCATTGGGCAACAAATAAATGCACTTTGCCGTCTGGACCTATAATAGGTGATGCTCCCCATATATGGGTATCTTTTTTCTCCAATACCTTGCCTACATATTCGTAGTCAAAATCATAAGTTTCAGCTTGGCTTAACCCAGGAATTAAGAATAAAAAAGCAAATAAGCTCCTTTTTAAGAAGGCGAATTTCATTTAGTATGCTCCGATAAATGTACTTGGTTTTTCTCGTTATGATTAAAACAAATGATGTAGCAAAAACCGCATTAATTTAATTGTAATAAAAGATAAGCAGCGGAAAATAACGCACTAGCGGTGCTAATCCCTATCAGGAAATAAATGAAATGGTGTTTAAAGCAAGCGCGGAGCATCATGCGAAATAAGTACTTTTATCAAAACAAAATTACAATTTAATGGATCTCTAAAATAGCAATCAGCCGCGTTTCATTACCCACTTTAAATTGCACTTCATCGTCAATTTCTTTACCAAGCAATGCTTTACCGATTGGAGATAGTACAGAGATGACCGTCACGCATTTATCGTCAAATTGCAATTTTAAGCCACCAGCCTCATTGCCCAGTAGATAATATAAAACCTGTTCCTGCTCATTTTCGACACAAACTAATGAGCCGACGTTAACAACAGCTTCACCGTTTAGAGATTTTTCTTTCAACATTTTCCAATCTGCAATGGCCTGTTTAAAACCCTCAACACGTTTAGATTGCCCCTCAGCTAAATAAGCCGCCTCGATGGCAACGGTGTCGTATTGGGTCTCGGCTTTACTTTGGTCATGCGTCGCAAGATCATGGGCATCTTTCGCTGCTTGTACGGCATTTAAAAGAGACTGTTGCAACTCAGCGATCAGAGATTGGATCAGCTCTTGTTTATCAATATGCATTTATAGGGATCACTATTGGTCGAAAGCAAAGCGTTAAATTGCCAACATAAAGAAGGCTAACAAGGTGGTCATTTTAACGTAGTTAGGTGTCTATTAATATGTAAGGCTGGAAATGACAAAGAGATTAACTCAGAAAGCTCGAAGCACATAAGCGGCTCGAGTATCGTGAGATGTTCGGGCTATATTTTGACAACCCGCTATTTAGCGCGCACAAAAACTTCTCAAAAAGGCTACTTATTAAGTTTAATTGGATAAGTGGGGTGATTTTTATTAGAAGAAAAATGGTGCCTCGACCCGGAATCGAACGAGGGACACGGGGATTTTTGATTAGTCAATATACTTTCTATTAGTTACTAGATATGCATGAAATCCAAGAGTTTCAACATTCTGATTTTATGGGAGGGTTACACAAGCCACGGATATTTGTGGTGCTAGTACCCTTCACAGTTTTTTACTCCACCACTAACCTGCAACCTATTAATGCTTTTTACCTTCTGTTCGCGAGTTCGGGCTGCATATACTGCGGGATTGAAAGTGAATTTAAGACCCAATTGATTTTGTAGAAATAAAGAAAAAGACAGAATCAACCCAATTCGATAAAACGTGCGAATACTACTGGATATAAAGGATTTGGGAGATTTTTATTAGGATAAAAATGGTGCCTCGACCCGGAATCGAACCAGGGACACGGGGATTTTCAATCCCCTGCTCTACCGACTGAGCTATCGAGGC